>NZ_JBFRVM010000043.1:0-90620 GCF_041475145.1 Vibrio sp. 10N.222.49.A3 | reverse complement strand
TGTTGCTGTTGCTGTTGCTTCTGAGCCTGTTCGACAATCTCTAGGTTCTTCTTCGCGTAAGCATGTTCAGGGTTACTTTCGAGAATGCGTTGATACTCTTTTATCGCTTGGTCGTATTTACCTTGCTTTGCTTGTGCATTGGCGAGGTTGTAACGAGCATCTTCGCCAGAAAGACCTTGTAGCGTCTGTTCGGCCGCTTCGAAATCACCGGCTTTGTATTGCGCAATGCCTTTCCATTCTTGCTGTTCGAATTGTTCTGCGGCTTGTTGAAAGTCCTCATCTTGATACAACTGATAACCCACTTGGTCATCGGTTTTCCAAGGGTTTGCAAACGCAGTATTCGGTTGGCTGAACGAGACAAGTACAGCTAGACCACACCAAATGACCCCTTTTCGAAATAGCCCAAGTGCAGGAAGTAACAGAAACGGCAATAACCAGAAACCGTTGTTCACTCTGGTGTTGAGCGAGTTATTGGTTTTAGTCACTTCTGATGTTGTCGCAACTCGGTCGAGGTAATTTGCGATGTGTTCAACGTCTGAGTTATCAAATTGAACTTCAGTGAACGTGCCACCAGAGCGACGAGTCAGGCCGCGCATATTGCCTACGTTGGTTTTCGCAACCACGGTTTGTCCTGAGTTGGTCTGTAACATCGAACCTGTAGGTAACGAGATCGGCGCGCCGCTTTCCGTACCTACAGCCAAGATTGATAACGTCCAATTACTACCAGAGAGTAGCGAGTCGATATCTTTCTTCTCTTGACCATCAATATCATCAGCAATCAGTACCAGATCGCCTTTATAGATATGAGCACGAGTCATCATCTCGATCGCAAGCTTAACTGCCGATGCTGCATTGCCGCCTTGGAAGGGCATGATATCTGGTGATAGGTTGGGGACGAGGTTCTTGATGGTGTTGATGTCTGACGTCAAAGGACTAATGGTGTAAGCATCTCCGGCGTATGCCACCATTCCCGTTAGGCCTTCTTTCCAGAGTGATAGTAGATCCAAAGCCTTGTATCGCGCCTGTGTTAAACGGTTCGGCTTAATGTCAGTGGCATACATAGACATCGACATATCCATGATCACAACTCGCGCCTGTGTTTTTTCAAAGCTTGGCTGTTCATTTTTTTCAAAGCTTGGACCGGCCAATGCGATGACACCGACCAACCACCAAACACCGAAATAAGTGCTGCGGTTTTTAGAGGGTTTGCTCGATTCAGGAGCTAAATAACGGGCGATGTGTGACGCTAATAACCCTTGTTTGGATTGTCTCTTGCTAAGCCACCAAATAGCGGGCAGCATGGTAAGAGCCAAGAACCAATATGGGTAGATAAAAGTAAAGTTAGACATTGTTTCTCCTAATGGCTAACAGCATAAATGCGAAAAACATTGCCGCCGACAGTGGCCAGACAAACCGCTCTTGTTGTGGTCGCCAGATCTTAGTGGCGTTCGTCACGGGCTCTAACTGGTTGATGGTGTCGTAAATCGTTGCCAGCTCTTTGCTGTCACGCGCACGGAAGTACTGACCGCCAGTGCGTTTGGCGATTTCCATTAGAGTACGCTCATCCAAGTCTTGAGCGGTATTGACCTTACGAGTCATGAAGAACTCTTTGACCATCATTTCACCCGCACCGACACCCACGGTGTAAATTGTGGCGTTGTATTTCTTTGCAATATCCGCCGCTTCAAGTGGATCTAATACGCCCGCGGTATTACTGCCGTCACTGAGTAGAATCATTACACGCTGAGGAGCGTCGCTGTCGACAAAGGTTTTGGTGGCAAGGCCGATACCATCACCGATCGCAGTTTGAGTACCAATCAGCTTTAGCACTGCCTGATTCAGCTGTTGTGAAAGCGTGTCTCTATCTAACGTCAGTGGCGTCTGTAAGTAGGCGTGATCAGCAAATAGCACCAATCCGACTCGGTCGCCTTTTCGTCGCTCAATAAAGTCACTCAATACATGTTTCACCGCAGATAAGCGATCGATGTATTCGCCATTGAACTGCATGTCTTCTTGGCTCATCGAGCCGGAGAGGTCGACAACCAACATCAAATCACGGTGTTTCGGCTGAAACTCAACCGGTTCGCCGTACCAAACTGGACGTGCCATCGCAGTCACTAATAAAAGCCAGGTGATGACCGATAACGCCTTGGGTAAGCGACTGCTCGGTGTTTTGGTATTGCTGTCCTCGGGCAGAAATGGAAGCCTTAGGGCATTGTTCGATTCCGCCTTAGGAGAGAACAAGTAAACGAGAACCGGCAGTGGCGCGAGGAAAAACATCCACCACCAAACGAATTCAATATTTAGTAAGCTCGTGTTTAAAAGATCAGTCATAACGACCTCGCTTTGGAGGAAGGGCTTTACGAAGCCAGATTTCGCAGTCGTTAACCAATTGCTGTTGAGCCTTTTTCTGTTCGTCGCTCATTAAGGTTGCATCTTGGTAGAGCGCTTGTTGCCATTGCGATTGTTTTGCGGCGAACAAAGGTTTTGCCAATTGCGCATCTAAGAACGTCAACCAATCATCACCAGATAAGCCTGCCACTTTTTCGCGTGGGAAATAGCTTAGTGCTGCCTGACGAACGATGTCTTGAGCTGCACTCGGAGACAAGGTATTTGAAGGCTGACTATCACGAAAGCAAGCAAGTGCTTCGTTCTTCGCGTATTGGTTCTTTTGTCTTTTGTTTACAATGAAAAATACTAAGGCGATCAGAACAATGGCCGTGATAATGATTAACCACCAACCCCATGCCAAAGGCCACCATGACGGTGCGCTTGGCGTAATAATAGGGCTCAGGTCGAGAGGTTGATTCATGACTGAACTCCTGATACTTGGCTCATTAACGATTGCGCACAAGACAATGAACTGTATGGGATCGCCAGAGAAAGGCTCATTTGCATAAGTTGTTGTTGCTTCTGATCAAATGCGTGACTAAGCTTTTCCTTTTCCTTGCTTGATGAAAAGTTAAACCATTGCGTTTTATTGCCGTCGGTGATCTGTTTTGAACCTTTGAAAGCAGTGACACCTTGCTCTAATGGATCGTAAAAATGCACCAAGCGAACCCGATTATGTCGACGTATTTGATTGATAAGTGAGTAATTACTTTCGCTATAACGAACAAAATCACTGAGCATAATGATATCGCTGCCTTTCGGGCAAAGCTGATGAAGAGACTTCAGCCCATGCTCTAAGGTTGTGTTGCTGTGATTGTTTGGGTTAGTCAGCGCTGCGTTATTGATTTCTATGACTTTTTGTAAAATACGCAGCGGAGCGTGGTTGCTAGCACTGGGTTTAATCTCAATGATCTCTTGACCAGTATCTATCACTGCGCCAATACGGTCTTTTTGAGCGACGGTTAACCAGCACAGTTGGCTGGCAAAGTGCGCGAGTTGAACCGATTTAAGCAATAGGGTTGAGCCGAAAACCATACTGCTCGACAGATCTAAGAACAAAATCACAGGCTGTTCTCTTTCTTCAGAAAACAGTTTGGTGTGCGCCTTGCCTGTTCTCGCCGTGACGCGCCAATCAATGCTGCGGATGTCGTCGCCCGCCTGATATTGACGAACCTCAGAGAAGTTCATCCCGCGACCTTTACGATTGCTCTCGTGTTGACCGTTTAGTTGCGACCACAGGCTCTTGGCTGGAGGCAACCAGCGAACAGACTGCGCTTTGTATTGCAGCAGTTCGTCCAGATTCAACATGACACCGTCACTATGGTTGGGTAATTGATTATTCATGCGCGTATCCCTATGCGCTACCAACCAACGAGATAAGGTGTGCGATCACTTGGTTTGCAGTGACCCCTTCGGCTTGTGCGTGGTAGCTACGAAGCAGGCGGTGACGCAGTACAGGGAATGCCATCGCTTGAACATCTTGTGGAGTAACATAGTCGCGGCCAGCAAGCCAAGCGTGAGCGCGGGCACAACGGTCTAACGCGATGGTTGCACGCGGGCTAACACCCATGTCTAACCATTGATCAAGCTGGTCGCTGTATTGCTTAGGTTGGCGCGTCGCCATTACCAATCTGATGATGTACTGCTCAATGGTGTCTGCCATGTGAATGTTGAGCACTTCTTGGCGAGCTTCGAAGATAGTTTGTTGAGAAATAGGCTCTGGTTGAACTGGTTGATTGCCTTGAGCTTCGCCTCTGTTTAGGCGCAAAATCTCCAGCTCACTTTCCATGTCTGGATAAGCCACTTCTAAATGCAGCAAGAAACGGTCTAATTGAGCTTCTGGTAGCGGGTAAGTGCCTTCTTGCTCAATTGGGTTTTGCGTTGCCATTACCAAAAACAAATCGGGTAAGGCATAGGTTTTTCGTCCCGCCGTCACCTGCTTCTCAGCCATCGCTTCTAGCATTGCGGCTTGCACTTTCGCCGGAGCACGGTTGATCTCATCCGCCAGAATAAGCGAGTTGAAAATCGGGCCCGATTGGAAGGTGAATTCTCCCGTTTCTGGACGAAATATATCGGTACCCGTTAAATCAGCAGGTAACAAATCTGGCGTGAATTGAATGCGGTGGAAGTCTCCCTCGACACAGTCAGCCAATGATTTTACTGCGCGAGTTTTTGCTAGCCCGGGAGGCCCTTCAACGAGGATATGACCATCGGCCAAAAGGGCTATCATCAGCTGCTTAACAAGCTCTTTTTGACCAATGATTTGAGACTCTAAATAGTTTTGAAGGACTTCGAAATTTGTTTTGTGCATTTTGGACTCTCTGGGTATCCATTTGATTTTTATTTTGAGTATTGGTCACTGATTACTAGGAAAAAGTTCCAGTACGTTTGTGGAATTTATTTTTTCAAAATTGGAATTATTTACAAGCGGTTAACGAGAAAAAACCACTGAGCCATGGTTTGTACCATATCAATTGTTTTTTATATATCAAAGCTTCAGAGGTCTGTCGTTAAGTGAGCTTCGTGGAACCTTATTATCCAGATAATTAAAATGAATGGTTACGTTTCACTGCATTAGTCTTGCTGATAGTTTTTTCTATAGAAGAATGATTGCTTTGTTTCACCATGCTTACAAATTTTTGCGAAATACCTCTCTAGTTTGATGGGGTTTAGCCGATATATGGTGGAGAGAGTGCACTACTGGTTTAAGTGCACCAAAAAAATCCTGTTCAGGATATATAAATAACGAGCGATTCTTTTTAAAGGTCCAAATATGTTGAAAACTAACTCTCTGAGTATTAAACAAAAAGTTGTACTTGGAATTACCTTCGCAGTTCTTGCATCAACGGTGATTGTCGGTGCGATGGCACAAAAGCAAGCAAGAGATGTTTTGAGTCATCGATTAGTCGATATTGAGCTTCCGGGAATGTTAGAGCGAATTAATGGTGAAATTGACCGTGAAGTCTCTCAGCTATTGTTAGCTGCAGAACAAATTGCTTCGAATGAATTCATTTCTGACGCTATCGAATCGACCGATCGTGATGCCGTCTTAGAGAACAAGCTAGTAAAGCAATTGAACAATGTTCGTAACCAATACCAGCTAAATGATGCCTCGGTAGCAAACCGTCAAACGGCCTACTACTGGAACCAAGATGGCTTCTTGCGTCAACTCAATCAACAGCAAGATGGTTGGTTCTTTGGCTTTACGCAATCTGGCCAGCAGACAATGGTCAGTATGTTCCAAGAAGCGACAGGTGAAGTGAAAATGTTCGCTAACTACCAACAACCTTCTGGTTTAGCGATGTCTGGCTTATCGAAATCGATGGGTGACATGGTAAGTCTACTCAATAGTTTTAAGATCGAAGATACCGGTTTTGTTTTCTTAACGAATAGCCAAGGTGATGTTCAAATTCATCGCGAACGTTCGCTTAGTGATTCATCACTTCAACAACTTTACGGTCCTCAATCTAGTCAGTTGTTGAGCAAGTCAGGATTTAACCTGATTACAACGGAACATAAAGGACAAGAGTTGTTTGTCGCGAGTTTGTATGTGCCGTCAATGGATTGGTTCGTTGTTGGTGAAGTTCCGACGAGCGAAGTTTTTGCTGAGCTTGATGCAACGGCTAAACAGATGCTGATCATGACCGCTGTTGTAGCGTTAATCTTTATTCTGATGGGCGTAGTGCTAGCAAACAGTATTACTCAACCGATTAAACTTTTGGCTAAGCGATTCGGTGACCTTGGCGAAGGTGACGGTGACCTTGCTCAGCGTATCGAAGTGAAAGGCAACGATGAAATTGCACAGCTTTCAAAGGGCTTTAATGGATTCATCGAAAAGATTCACGAGTCGATGAAAGAGGTGTTTTCTACAAGCCAAGCACTTCAAGTCGCCGCTGAGAGTGTTTCTAATAAAGCACACATCACCCACGACAATAGCCAAGAACAACGAGATCAAACTCTTCAGGTAGTTGCAGCCATTAACCAGATGGGCATGACAATCAGCGAGATTGCATCGAATGCGGCAACGGCTGCGGAAACGGCAACACAGGCTTCAGGCAATACTGAAGTAGGCCGATCTGTGGTAAACAAAGCAAAAGACGCGATCAGCCGTTTAGCGCAAGACATCGAAAGTACAGGTCAAGTGGTAGAGCAGTTAGCTTCAACGACTCAAGACATTGGCTCTATTTTGGGTGTAATTCGTGACATCTCTGAACAAACCAACCTACTAGCTCTGAACGCTGCTATTGAAGCTGCGCGTGCGGGTGAACAAGGTCGCGGCTTTGCCGTTGTAGCCGATGAGGTTCGTAACCTAGCAAGCCGTACCGCAGATTCTACTGAAGAGATTCAGAAGATGATCAACCAACTGCAAAGTGATGCTAAAGATGCCGTAACGGCGATGAGTGCAGGCAAAGTGATTACACTTGAAGGCGTATCGGCGTCGGATGAAGCGGTGGACGTACTGGGTGGTATTTCAGACCGTATCGTTGATATCACTGATCGTAACACTCAAGTGGCAACGGCAACGGAAGAGCAATCAACCGTAGTTCATACCATCAACCAGAATATTGAAGAAATCAACGCGATTAACGAAGTGACGACTGGAACCGCAGAGCAGCTTGCTGAAGCGAGCCAAGAACTTCAACAGCTTTCTTCTCGTCTAGATAAGATGGTTGGCTCGTTTAAGCTTTAATAGCGGATAAACTTGCAACACTTACATTGGAGCCGGATTCATTTCACGTGAACCCGGCTTTTTTACGTCTGATATGCTTGTTCGTTTGATACGGCACTTTACGTTTGCTAGGCAGTTTATGTTTGGTGTGGCTTTTACGTCTGATGCTAATTGTTACGTTTGGTATCGCTTTTTACGTTGAACGTCGCCATTCAGACCGCAGTTCTGCATTTAAGCTGATGTTCACTTGATCTGGTTTCGGGCTTTGCACCTAATCGCCCTAGCATCATAGAGCGTAAATGAGTAAAATCTCGCTAGGTTTAATATTTAGGTAAGTATCATGAGCGATTTTGAAAAAGAACTAGAGCAGATGACTCAAGAGATGGGCGATGAGCCTGAAGTGAAACTTCCATCACTTGAAGAGCAAAAAGCGATCGTTGCTGAATTTAAGCGACTAGAAGCGGAAGGCAAACTGACACCTGAAGTGTTAGAACAGCATTTTGGCCAGTTCAATAAAACAAGTGATACGCCAATTCACTAAGTTATTTACTACGATTGGTATTAAAGTTGAGCAAGCCTATATCTTTATCGTTTAGATAGGGTGGCTTTTAGCTCCAACAGATAAAGGTCTAGCATTCGCTAGGCCTTTTTTGTTTTTATACTGAACAGACAACAGACAACAGACAACAGACAACAGACAACAGACAACAGACAAAGCGCGATCTATTTAATGAAAGTAAAACTCGTTGTCAGAAAATGAGAAATCCCCCTTACAAGGTAAGAGGGATTCGATACGGGCAAGTTATATCCTAAAAAGACGAACCGATTAGTCGGTGCCGTACTCTTTGTACAAGCGACGACATGCTCTACCATCGCTATGGAACAAGTGACAACGGTGTGCAGGAATACCAATCGCTAGCTTGTCACCAGACTCAATCGTCAACGTGTCTGGCTGGCGATAGATAACGTCAGCATCGGCACTGTCGAGGTTTAGGTAAACTTGTGTTTCGTTACCGAGCTTCTCGACCATCAACACATCAGCTTCAATCGTCGCATCACCTGTTTCAGCAGACAATAAGTGCTCAGGACGAACACCTAGAGACATACGGTCACCAGCGTTGACAGTCGTGCCATCAACTGGGATCCAGAAAGTCATGCCGTTTGAAAGTTGTACCAATACGCGTTCAGCTTCAGCTTGTTCGATGTGAACCGACATAAAGTTCATTTTTGGTGAGCCAATAAAGCCAGCAACGAAACGGTTTTGAGGATAGTGGTAAAGATCAAGAGGTTTACCCACTTGAGAAACAAAACCACCATCAAGCACAACGATTTTATCCGCCATTGTCATCGCTTCAACTTGGTCGTGTGTTACATAAATCATGGTACAGCCCAGTTGACGCTGTAGCTTCGTGATTTGTGAACGCATTTGAACACGAAGTGCTGCATCCAGGTTAGATAGAGGCTCATCAAGTAGGAATACGTTTGGTTGAGAAACCAAAGTACGACCAATCGCAACACGTTGACGTTGACCACCAGACAATGCTTTAGGTTGACGTTCAAGAAGGTGACCAAGCTGAAGGATTTCTGCAGCATGTTCTACACGCTTGTCAATTTCAGCTTTATCGGCGTTTGCCAGTTTAAGACCAAAAGACATGTTGTCGTAGAGATTTAGGTGAGGGTAGAGCGCGTAAGATTGGAATACCATACCTACACCACGCTTTGATGGCTCAACATCGTTCATGCGTTGTTCACCAATGTACAAATCACCAGACGTAATATCTTCTAGACCTGCGATACAGCGTAATAGCGTCGATTTACCACAACCTGATGGTCCAACGAATACTACGAACTCACCTTCGTTGATGTCTAAGGTTACGTCCTTAGAAATCTGTACATCACCATATGATTTATAAACGTTTTTTAACGTGACACTCGCCATCTAGCTTGTCCTCGATCGATCAAATTTTAAGTTTTACTGCTGATCATTATAAGGAATTTTTGGGTCAGCAGTAACTGTAGGAATTGGTAAGTATTGAGTGAGTAAGAAAAAAGTGGGTGGGACTTGAATTCTTTAACCAAGCCCACCCGTCATAGCCAAACTGGTGCCTATTTCCCCCACATCCAGCTAAATCTCCCCCGTGATTCAATCACAGATTTAGCTCGATGCTTAATAAAGACAACAGCGGGCAGTGAAGCCAACTAAATGAAGAATGCGTCAACGCATAACATTCGCTGGTAAAGGGTTCTTACTATCCACTCTTGGATGAATGCAGTTTCGGTGAATTCGCGTAATGGTACATCCTCCCAATAGAAAATTAACTAGGGGGAGTAGGAGGGGAGGAGTAGATAAAGGGGGTTATCTATAACTGGCGATCCAGTTCAAATAAATCCACCGCATAACGGTGATGTGGATCACGATGAGTATCTACTTTGTGACTTCGCTCGCCAATCTTACCGGATGACGATCACGAAATTAGGCCATAATAGCTAGGGCGTAGTGGCTAGGATGATGAGCTGTCATTGATTTTCTCAGATCATAGCCTCCGAAAACTGGCTCGTCTTAATTGAATGCGCCCTACGTATAAATATAAAAAGGATATTGACATGAAAAACGCTCTAAGCGCTGTAGCTCTAGGCACAATCGTTGCTCTGGGTTCTTTTGGTGCAAACGCTGCTATCGAAGAAGGTCAACTAACTATTTGGGTTGGTGGCGACAAAGCTTATGAAGGAATGGCTGAAGTAGGTAAACGCTTTGAAGAAGATACTGGTGTTAAAGTAACCGTCGCTTTCCCTGACAAACTAGAAGAGAAATTCTCTCAGGTTGCAGCAGCTGGCGATGGCCCAGACATGATTTTCTACGCACACGACCGTTTTGGTGGTTTTGCAGAAGCAGGTCTTCTTGTTGATATCAAACCTTCTAAGGAAACTAAAGAAGGTATCGTAGACTTCGCATGGGATGCTGTTTCTTACGACGGTAAAACAATCGCTTACCCAGTTGCAGTTGAGTCAGTTTCTCTTATCTACAACAAAGCACTTGTCCCTAACCCACCTAAGTCTTGGGAAGAGATCCCTGCACTAAACGCTAAGCTTCAAAAAGATGGCAAGAAAGCAATCATGTGGCCTTTACGTGGTGGCGCTTACTTCACATGGCCTCTACTTGCAGCTGACGGCGGTTACGCGTTCAAGCAAACAGCGGAAGGTTACGACATTAAAGATGCAGGCGTAGCGACTGACGGTGTTCAGAAGTCTCTAGGTTTCATTGAGAAGATGGTAAAAGACAAAGTTATTTCTGCGGATATGGATTACTCAGTTGCTGAATCTGAATTCGTAGCAGGTAACGTTGCAATGACAATTAACGGTCCTTGGGGCTGGGCAAACATCGAGAAAGCTGGCGTAGATTACGGCGTAGCAACATTGCCTAAGTTCAACGGTAAAGCGTCTAAGCCATTCGTTGGTGTATGGGCTGGTGGTATCAGCACCGCTTCTCCAAACCGTGATCTAGCCGTTGAGTTTATGGAAAACTACCTACTAACTGATGAAGGTATGAAGAGCTTGAACGACGACAAGCCACTAGGCGCTGTTGCTCTTAACTCTTTCCAACGTCAACTAGACAGCGACACTCGTATTGCAGCAACAATGGATAACGCGATGAACGGCGAAATCATGCCTAACATCCCTCAGTTCACAACATTCTGGTACAGCATGGAAGAAGCTATTGGCAACGTAGTTGATAGCCGTCAATCAGTAGAGCAAGCACTAAAAGGTGCTGAAGCTCGAATGACTAAGTAACAACCAAGCACTACCTTTTAAGGAGGGGGCAACCTCTCCTTACTTTTCTATTTTTATATCTCGTTAGCAGGTTCCTCTATGCAGTCAGTTCAAGGTTCAGATGCGATCCCGGCACCATCAAGCCTTCCAGGCAGTAAAAGCGTCTTCATCAAATGGGGGTTGCTTGGTAGTGTTGGCTTAATTAATGGCTACGCTACAATTTTAATGTATTCTCGCGGTGAGCTCGCATTTGCGCTGCTTACTGTGATTTTAACGGCTTTGGCTCTTTACATTTTTGGTAGTAAGAAAACTTACGCCCACCGTTATATTTACCCCGGTATTGCCGGAATGATCTTATTCATTCTTTTCCCACTGGCATATACCGTAGGGCTTGCGTTTACTAACTACAGCGCAAAAAACCAGCTCTCTCTAGAGCGTACTCAAACCGTTCTTTTAGACCGTTCATTCCAAAGCGGTGAAAGCTACCCATTCACTTTGTACAAAACAGATAACGGTCACCAGATCGTTGTGAAAGATGGCGACCAGCTGTTAGCAACTGATGTATTTTCTCTGGAAGGCATGACATCAACAGAGATGGACCTATCTGCAATTGACTCTGTACAAGGTGAAAAAGAGAAGATCAAAGCGATCATCCAAAATCGCTCTGTGATCAGTGGTGTCGATTTCCATCTGCCAAATGGTGATGACATCCGCATGAGCGGCTTACGTAAATTTGCTGCCGTTGCACCGCTTTACACGCTTCAAGATGACGGGGAAACGTTATACAACAATGAATCTGGCGAAATATTGAAACCAAACATGGAAGTGGGTTTCTACCAACCGGTTGACGAGAAAGGTGAGTTTATCGGTAACACCATTTCTCCAGGGTTTGTTGTAGACATTGGTACGGCTAACTTTGAACGTGTTTGGAAAGATGACGGCATCAAAGAACCGTTTATCAGCATCTTTATTTGGACGGTTGTGTTCTCCATTTGTACGGTAGCCTTCACACTTGCAATTGGTTTGGTTCTGGCAAACGTTGTGCAGTGGGAAGAGCTGAAAGGCCGTGCTGTGTATCGTGTCTTACTAATTTTGCCTTACGCCGTACCAGCATTTATCTCGATTCTTATCTTTAAGGGCCTATTCAACCAGAGCTTTGGTGAGATTAACATGGTGCTTGAGAGTATCTTTGGTTTAAGCCCAAACTGGTTCTCCGACCCGATCTTAGCGAAAACCATGGTGTTGATTGTTAACACTTGGCTAGGCTTCCCTTACATGATGATTCTATGTATGGGTCTACTAAAAGCGATTCCTGAAGATTTATACGAAGCGTCAGCAATCGATGGTGCTAACTTCCTTGATAACTTCAAGCGAATCACTTTTCCATTGATGATAAAACCGTTGACACCGCTATTGATTGCAGCGTTTGCCTTTAACTTCAATAACTTTGTAATGATTCAACTATTGACGAACGGTGGCCCGAACATGATTGGTACTTCTGAGCCAGCGGGTTACACAGACTTGCTTGTAAGCTACACGTACCGAATTGCATTCGAAGGCGGCGGCGGTCAAGATTTTGGTCTAGCAAGTGCAATCGCAACGCTTATCTTCCTATTGGTTGGTGCACTAGCGTTACTAAACCTTCGTTTCACTAAATTGACTCAAGATTAAGGAGCACGACAATGGCTATGGTACAAGGTAAGAGCCTTAAATACCGAGTATGGGCAACGCATATTGCGCTGTGGTGCTTCTTAGCGCTAATTATTTTCCCACTACTGATGATTATTGCTATCTCATTCCGCGAAGGTAACTTTGCAACCGGTAGCTTGATTCCAGACAACCCATCTTTGGAACACTGGAAATTGGCTCTGGGTATGTCAGTGACGAATGCTGATGGCTCAGTTACTCCGCCTCCATTCCCAGTACTGACTTGGCTGTGGAACTCAATAAAAGTAGCGGGTATTACGTCAATTCTTATTGTTACACTGTCGACAACATCGGCTTACGCATTTGCTCGTATGCGCTTTAAAGGTAAAGAAACTATCCTGAAAGCGATGATGATTTTTCAAATGTTCCCTGCGGTATTGGCTCTAGTGGCTATCTACGCACTGTTCGACAAATTAGGGCAATACATCCCATTCTTAGGCTTGAATACGCATGGCGGTCTGATCTTCTCGTACTTGGGCGGTATTGCATTACACGTTTGGACGATTAAGGGCTACTTTGAGACGATTGATAACTCTTTGGAAGAAGCTGCAGCATTAGATGGCGCAACACCTTGGCAAGCGTTCAGATTGGTTCTATTACCACTGTCAGTACCCATCCTAGCGGTTGTATTCATTTTATCTTTCATTGGTGTTGTTGGTGAGGTACCAGTTGCTTCCATCCTATTATCGGACGTGAACTCTTACACGCTAGCGGTAGGTATGCAGCAGTACCTATATCCTCAGAACTACTTATGGGGCGACTTTGCGGCAGCAGCGGTACTTTCCGCACTTCCGATTACTATCGTGTTCTTACTGGCTCAGCGTTGGTTAGTTGGCGGTTTGACGTCGGGTGGTGTAAAAGGATAAGCTGTCCTTATAAGAAAGACAAAAGAGCGACCGTTAGGTCGCTCTATATTGGCATTTTTATTACATCATTTGGTTTGGCCGCCGATCAGTAATAAAAATAACCCTCAGGTTACGCATAGCTGGCTACTAATCAGGTTCCTTACGCTATTAATGATTAGTGGTTTTTGTAACTCTAACCCAGGTACTTACTTGGGTTTTTTTATGCCCGCTACTTTTATCTCTATCTCTATCTCTATCTCTATCTCTATCTCTATCTCTATCTCTATCTCAGTCTTTTTGGTTTCTTTCAGTCATTAAATACTGAAGTACCTCTTTCCTGGATTTTTCCGGTTTCATCTCTCTAATTGAAGACATCAACGAGTCTCACAAATCAGACACTCAGTATAGGGGGCCACAGCTCTATTGATATATGTGTAATATTTCCATGCGTGATACTTCAATAATTTGCATGCAACGGATCGGTCTATTACACAGAAAGTGCCTATAAAGGCAGGCTCGTGTTAATTTTTTGTGGTGGGTATTCTCGGTAGTTATTGATTTAGTGGTAAATATTTCAAAAAGGGAAGGGGAAAAGGAAGAGGTGATGTGAGACTAGAACTCTTTGCTAGAAGGTGCGCAACCTAAATGCTGAAGTAAAACATAGATGCTGTCTTGATAAAGAGCTACGCGACGAAACAGATCCGCAAACGTCTGATCACCGCCAAAACAAGCTTGGATATAGTGGTTAATTTCATTCGTGTCGTAGCCTTCGACGTACAAACTTCTAACCCATTGATACTCAACTGCCTTCAAGTTCGTCAGTGTAGATTCGCAAAGGGTGGGAAATGTTGTGCTCAAAAGTGGCTCCAAGAAATTTAAATACATCCATTATGATTGGCGGTATTTAAACAGAGCAAAATGACGACTTTATTACAGTCAAAATAAATCCGTGAACAAGTATCGGATCATTTTAACTTTTGACTGGGTATCACGCTTTATAGTCAGCATTAGGTGTGTAACGGATTTACTTGGGTATAGAGAGGGAATTGAAAATGCCAAGCAAGTACTGCCTGGCATCGTAATAAGGTTTTGTAGGGTAGATCTGTTAGTGGCGCCTATTTAAGATACTTTACGTGTGCTTCCATCTCTTCACCGATCTGTTTTCGCATGTTCATTAGACGAATAGCAGAATCTCTTAATTCGATGTCTTCTGATGTTTCTGGTACCCATTCTGGCACTTTAGTCGGGTTACCATTTTCATCAACAGCGACCATAATAACGATACAGTGAGTCGTTAGGCGGTTGTTGAGTTCTTTTGGGTCGCTGGCTTGAACATCGATAGCGATGTGCATAGAAGATGACCCTGTATAAATGACCTTCGCACTTACTTCAACAAGGTTACCCACATGGATTGGAGCAACGAATCGAATACCACCAGCGTAAGCGGTAATACAGTACTTACCACTCCATCCAGCAGAACAAGCGTAAGCCGCTAAATCGACCCATTTCATTACGGCACCACCATGAACTTTACCACCAAAGTTCACATCCCCGGGTTCAGCTAAAAAACGCAGAGTAACGTCTCGTTTACCATCTTGTCGGCTATTGTGACTGCTCATCTATCTTCCTTCATTATTATTGTTCTGAATAACATGCTCGTTACTTGCTAATAACAATATACTTAAGATGACATAAATTAAAGCGGATAATCTCACGAACAAGACTATTTTTTCAAACAGATGGCGAGTTGATGACTATTGATGTTTAAAGGAGGTGGACGTGACTCTCCAACAGAGGAGTACTCTATCGAGCAAGTTGGCGGAAGGGTGGGTTGCAAAAAAAAACACCTAGCGGAATGCTAGGTGTTTCTAAGCCGTGTGGTACTCATATCGGTACCTTTTTGAGTTAGCCAACTAACCGTCGCTTATCTGGTTTAGTTAAAGTGATGGTATCTTAATTAATCCCAAAACGATAGTTAGGTTTGTTTTCTTATCAGCTTACTTTCTGTTCTGAAAAGTATAGAACCTTCGCGTAGATATTTCCTTTCGTATTATTGCTAGAAAACTCGTTTAATACATTTTGCAATAATAATCTGTATTTGTCGGTAAATTAAGGTATTAAAGCTAAATTTATATCGATTTTAAAGTATTCACTTTTGTATAAACCAAAGTGACTAGACGGTTCTTTCGTTGCCATAATCTTTCTAAATGGCTCATGGCGACCTGGGTTACATGAGCCGTGTGAACATAGGAGAGCGATTAGAGCAACAGTTACCTGCTTTCTGGAGAGTTATTCTAACGCTTTGAACACTTAAACCGTACTTAGTGCATTAAATGGAAGTTGGCGAGATATTGCAATAGCAAACACCATTATTAAGCGTACTTAAAAGCTTCATGAACGAAAAATAAAATCAGAGAGCATGAATCGAGAAATTGAAAATAAGCAAAAGTACCTGCTAACGAGGCAGGTACTGAGTGGAAAATGGAATGGGCATTGTCGCAGGTTAAGCGGGGTTAGTTTTGCTGAGGTAAGGGAGCCTCAAGCCTTGGCTTTCTTTTGATTTGCGTGAGGATGACGCCTGAAATCACCATCACACCACCAATGATGTGGAACTGGCTAATCTTTTCACCCAGCCAGGTGGAAGCCAATACAATCGCGATAACTGGCATCAGATTCATAAACATCGCGCTTGAATCCGCGCCAATCGTGTCAATCGCTTTCACCCACATCCAAGGCGCTAAAATCGAAGCGGCCACCGCGGCGTAAGCTATCAATGGGAGCGCTTGTTGCGGTGGTAAAAGCTGTTCGCTGGTAAGCCAAAGTGGCGTAAGCATCGCGACAGCAAACAGACCCTGAATGTAAATCACCACCCAGCTACTGATTGGCATTTTCCAGCGTTTCAATAACACACAGTAAGAAGCATAAACAAAGGCCGCAATTAACATATAGCCATCGCCTTGAGTCAATTCTTGATGCATGAAGAATAACGGGTCGCCTTTACCTAACATCAGAGCTAAGCCTGACAGTGACAATACACCACCCACAATACTCAAACTAGAAATCGACTTGTGCAATAAAGGAACGCTTAGAAACACACTGATTAACGGGACTAAAGACGTGATCAATGCCATGTTAGAAGCGGTTGTGGTTAAGCCTGCGTAGTAACCTAGAGATTGGTTCAACACCATGCCTAAAAAGCCGAGGAACGCTAATTTAGATAAGTTTGGCTTAATGACAGCCCACTGTTTCATCACTGGGCGAATGCAGAAAGGCGTGAGAATTAACATCGCAAAAAACCAGCGGTAAAAACTCATCGCGCTAGGTTCTATGGTGCTTGCAGCAAGCTTGTTGACGATTGCATTGGCGGCCCAGATACAGACTGTAAAAAATGGTAAGAGATAATGCATGTGAATTCCGTCGCAAATGAGTTGATGCGGCTAGTTTGACAGGTCGTTATACTTACAAGTATCTTTAGAAAGACATCAGGCGCGATAGGAAGACAAGTTTGAAAAAACACTCCAGAAACCTTCATCCATCCTTATCAATTGATAAGGCACCATCCAACGTATTTATGAATTTTGAAGCGTTTCTTTCGAACACTGAAACCCGAGTTCATAGCCACTCATGGGGACAGGTTCAATTGATCAGTGGCGGTATATTAGAGATGGAAGCGGAAAGCACCCGATTTCTAGCGCCGCCACATTTAGCGATTTGGGTACCAGCCGGGGTGATGCATTGCAGTTATAACCGTAAGCCTTTGGACTACTGCTCGCTAAATATTGCTCCAGAACTCACGCAACATCTGCCAGATAAAACCAGCCTTATAAAGATCACGCCGATTGTGTCTTCTATTATCGATGACTTTCGCGAGCGTGGAATCAATGTTGCGGAAACAGATCAAGATCAAAGGCTCGTTCAGGTACTGCTTGACCAACTTGCGCAGCGTGAGGTTGAACACCACTTCTTGCCTTCAACCGATAATAAGTATCTAGCGCCAATATTGGCTTCTGTTGAAGAGAACCCAACCGACGAAGTGACACTGAAAGATTGGGCTGAACGTGTCCACACCACGGAAAGAACCCTTTCTCGTCATTGCCAGACGGAGCTTGGTATGAGCTTTACCGAGTGGCGACTGCGAGTGCGCTACCTATACTCTATGGACTTGTTGAGAAACGGCCAATCGGTTAAAGAGGTCGCCCTTACATTGGGTTATAACCAAGCAAGTCCATTTATCACCATGTTCAAACGTTACGCGAACCAAACGCCAGAACAGTATAAGAACCGTTTGTTGTGATTGGTTTCTTTCATCCGATGTATTAATAATTGATGTTTCCCTTTTTATATTTAAGTTTTTGTTATTAAAAGATTAAATTCGGTGTTGATAGCGGACGTACACGTCTGTTTCGTCAATGGTTTGAATTTGGTTATATAAGCATTTAGTTTTTTGATCGTATTTGAGTGATCATTTATATAATCACTTGCTCAAAATGCCGAGGAAAAATTTGAAATTTATTATCCCAACGATATCAGTATTAGCTGTAACACTTTCTGCATGCGGTGGTGGTAGCGATAGCGCTGCGCCACCACCTAAAAAGACTAAAACCGTAGTTCCTCAAATGTCCATAACCCCGGCATCAGGAAGTGTTGCAGATCCAAAAGATGACGTTGCAAAAAACTCTTATAGTAGTCCCGTCATGTATACAGCTAATGCTATAGGTAGTACTGATATCAAAGAGTGTATCAAGTCTCTAAACCTGTTTAATATTTACAGTATTGGTTGGGACGATGAATTTAATGAAGAGCTATCATCTAAGCAGCAAAAAGATCTCAAAGGTTTCTATGGTGTTTATGGCGCAAACGGAATTGTCGATTACTCTGCTCACACCACCGAAGCTATCGAAGCTAAAGATTGGATCAGTTATTTCTACTATGATGCAAATTTTCAAGATTGCGAAGCGCGTCGTTACAAGTCATATGCCAAGGTCAATAAAGTAGGCCAGGACATTACCGAGCTTAGTTACAAGTACAGTGTAGATGCCGATGCTAAGACAAGCACACCTCAACAAAATATAAGTAACTATACGGCTTGGCAAAGTGACGCTGCGAAAAACACAGTGGTTGGTTTAGTGACGAACATTACAACAGGTAGTATTCAACACAAGCAGCAACTGAAAAGCTTCACATCCGACAGTGGGCGCTTTGTTGATAACGTCAATTTCAGCAAGATGTTTAGAAATAGCTATTTCTTTGAGTCTTATGACAATGGCAAAGTTGAGTTCCAAGTTGTTGGCGGTAAGGTGATTGATAGATATGCAAAATTAAACCAGTCAGCCCCAGATACATACTATGCAGTTAACTTGATCTCGGCATACTTCCCAGGTGTTGGAACAAGAATTAATTGGTGTGTACGAGGGAGCCAGTTCGTACTAAACAAAGAGACGCCTATCAGCGAAGCACAATACAGCAGCATTATTGAAAATGGTGATTTGGGAGCGGCTTACTGTGACCCATTTGATGCGAATATCAGCCAAGTTCGTTACTACGATACGAAAGGAAGTATAGTCTCAGACAGCTCCGCAATTGCGCTTGAGTTAAACAATAAGTTGGCACAAGGCACTATTGTTAAAGACAAGTTGGATCAACGAGTAGCAAATAAGAAGTTGTACTTAGGAAAAACACACAGTGAATATTTCCAAGATACTTCTTTGGCGAATCAAGTTGATCAGATCAAAGCCGATTTGACTAAATAGCGTTTAGACGAGCGTTATGAAGGTGTGCCTCTGCAATCTATAATCGTAAATAGCCATCCTCGTGATGGCTTTTTCATATCACTAGTGGGTTGGCAAGCAGTCGCGTGGCAAGACCTTCGAAATCTTAAATATTTGTTTGGCGCTTATATCCAATCATGGGCTACCGCCATTAACGAAACAAAACTGGTCAGTACATTCGAGAGGATGGTAACCACATGAATGAGATGCACTAATTTCTTCCCTTTAAAGGCTTTAAATGAGTAGATTGTTGAAAGCAAAGATAGGACAAAAAACAGACCAATAGGCCAATACCAATAATACAGGGGGTCAAACTGAGTAAATTCGCATGCAACAACAGCATAAAAAAATCCAACTAAGGATAATAGGCCGTGAGCAGATTGAGCAATCGACCTGGAATTTAAGTAGTAGAGATAAGAAACCATGGGGTAGAAGGCTAATAAAACCCAAACTTGGCTAATCACAGTCAGTTGGTAGTCACTCATAATTCTCTCGATCACCTAATGCCTTGTCAATTTGTTGAAACTATACGACGAAGCTATATGCGTAAACGTTATATACGCAAAAAAATATGCGAGTACTCTAACCCAAAAAAACTAAATATTACAAAGTGTTATTGGAGTCCGTTGAATCGATTGATAAGTAGTTTAATAATGAATGCGGTTATAAGTATTTACCTGCATTTTCATAAGCTTCGATTTCTATCGGTGCTTCAACGTAACCAAAGATGGCTAGTTGCAATAAATACTTTTTAGTAAATGCTTCAAGCCCCAAATCTTCGACTTGTTTTACATGAATCAATTCATGAGAAAGTAGTAATTTGTCACCTTTTGCTTTGTTAGCGATCCAAATGCCATAACCAAATGCCATAACCAAATGTTGAACCCGTAAAGTAAGGAGAGTCAAGCCCCAAACGTTGCATTTGAAATAGCAACGGTTCATTTTCAGGCAAAGGAATTGAATCGGCATAATGTACGCGGATTTTTTCAGGATATTTGATGCCAATCTTATGTGCAATTTCAACGTATTGAGGTAGTAAAGGGATACCTTGGGTTAGTGCTATTTGTTCATTTTTTCTTACATACTTAATAGACAGTGGGAAGTATGCTTCTAGTTGCTCTAATAGATGGCTAGGAGGGTTAGCATAGACGTCGTTTTTATCTTCACATCCTAGAATTGAAATAACTAAGATCAAAAGAGTGATAAATTTAAGTGATGCTTTCATTTGTTGCGAACTCCTTTTTATCGTTATTTGTCTTGTAAGAAAAGTAAGTGTCCATTAGCACAATAACAATATTCTCGAAATATATGACTTTGCCTTAGCGAAGGTTCTTAGGGTATTACTCTTTAAACATCGTTGTATTTGAAATAGGGGTTGTATTGCGATGGGGTTCACGTTTTCCCTCGACAAAACAATGAATTAAGTCGAGATCTACAAAGTTATATCCACGGTAGTAAAATTTTCGGTATAGCAAAAGCTTTGGATCGTAATGGTGTTCGTGCCGGTATGCTTAGTACCCAGTCAACTCCATATAGCCCGTACCAGAGTGTGTTCCTTCAATAACGATTGGCCCTTCCCAATAGGGTACAGACAGTGGCATTTTTGCTTCTGGATTGAGTGCCGAGACGGTCAGTTCGATTTGTTGAGTTGGAATCGAAACTTGCCATTCTGTTGGATAATCGCGTCCGTCGATTTCCGTTTGATTAATAGCGGTTAGGGTTATCTCTTGTTGTGAAATGGCAATGCCGGATCCGTCTTGCTGCATTAATCTTGCGTTAGCATAACTGGCTTCGCCTGTTGTTGAATTTCGTAGTTGGAACATGACCAAGCTGGTTTCATCACTCAGCCTTAGCGCAAACCAATCCCAGCCTTGTTGTGAGTCGAGTAAAAACTGCGAGCTCCATTCTCGGTCTATCCAACCTTTGCCGGAAACCTGATGCGTCACACCATCAATCATCACGTTACCCGATACACTAATGAATGGTTGGCTGTAGTAGTAGGAAGCCACTTTGCCATCTCTACTTTTAGTGCTGTAGCCTTGTTCGCCTTGCTTTTGATATGGCGCGTTGTTGGTTAACTTAAGCGAATATCCAAATTGATCCGAGTTAGCGACCAATGTAGCTGGGAACAGGTCATCGGTCGTCGACGTCCATTGCCAATCATCGAGATAGACCCGAAACGGTGAAGCGCTTACACCCGCCAGTTCAGCTTGGTCACGTGACCATTTTTCATCGGCATAGTGTTTGTTTTTAGTGGTGACAGCGCTGTGTGCCATGTAAATTTGCTGACTTTGCCACGTAGTTTCCTTGGTGCTATTGCCACTTTCCTGTGGTGCAGCCGCAAAGCGAAACTGTGTCCATTGCACGCCTAACGTATTGCCTTCTTCATCAATCAAGTTTGCGGTTAAATACCACCATTCATGACGAAAATCAGGGTGTGCTTGATGGTCGGCAGGGAAGGTGATCTCCACGCCTTTTACTACCGGTGTGAATTGATCAGTCTCTTTTTGTGTTTCATCATCGGTTTGTGTTTCTGCACCAAGTATCGAACCCATATTTTGAGCTGATGGTTGCGTGGACTCCTCGCATCCTAAAAAGAATAAGGGGGTAAATGTGAGAACGAAAACTCTCATTGATCGATTCATCACAACACCTCACTTTGCAAACTGGATACCACGGGTTTACTGACCAAACGCCACAGTGGAATCAAGGTCGCAAACATAGCCACTAGAATGGTGATGGCTGCGATGCTGAGTGCGTCACTCCAATTCCATACATAATTTAAGCTCCAACCAAAGGCGCGCAGGGTAACGATGTCGGTTAGTACGTAGCCGACCATAGCCCCGAGCGGTATGGCGATAACCAGAGTGAAGGCGACCAGAACAACGATTTGCCCGACCACCATCGCCATCAATTTTTTCTGACTTACACCGAGCGCATACAGCCTTGCAATGGCGGCTTTGCGTGCATCGAGCAACATGAAACAGGCGCAGAACAACCCTATCACCGCCACCATTAAAGTGACGCCATTAAGCGCCCGAGTGATGGCAAAGGTTTGTGAGAAGATATCTAAAGCGATCGATTTGATCTGCGCTTGATCGTAAAGCTGACTTGGGTGCAGATTGAGTTGTTGGCGTAGCTGTTCGTACACCACTTGTGGGTCGCCAGAGACTTTGATTCCCAAGCTGGTGGGTAAGTCAGTAAACCCGCTTTCGAGCCATAAATTAGGTGCAAGTAACACTTCGCCATTCGGTGAGCCGTAATCGTGGAAAATCGCCCCGACGATGAGTGTTTTGTCTTGGATAGCGTCGAGCTTGAGTTGGTTTCCAAGGGACAAGCCGAGCTTCACCGCAGTGGGTTCACTGATCGCCACGAATTCACCTTGGTAAAAGCGCGTCCAGAAATCATCAAGGTGGGATTGAAATACCATGGTTTGCTCAAGTGTGTCTTTGTCTTTGGTGCCGAGCAAAATAGGTAAGCCCTGCAAGTTATCGTCGACATAATATTGCTTATAAACGGTTTCAACATTTTCAAACTGCTCTAACGCACGTTCCACATTCGCGATTTCACCTTGGGCAGGGCTAACGTAAATGTCTGCGTGTAAGCGCTGTTCAAGCCATTGCTTTAACGTGGATTCAAAGCTGCCGACTAAGGTATTCATTCCGATATTGGCGGTGACGGCGAGAAGCAACGCCATCATGGCGAGGGAGAAAGGGGAGATAAGTTCACGCAGCTCAGCGAACAGATATTGTATTAACCCCGATTGGGTGCGTTTTTCGCTCCAGTTCGCTAGCACGCTGAGTGTTTTGGGCAAATACAAAGGAATCGACACCACTAACACACCGAGCCATGCCATGGTGAAGCGATGATGTTCGCTCAGCCATAACCCTGCTAACGCGACAATGGTTAATACTGACCCTATAACAAACAGCTGATTTTCGTTAGACGCTTCCGGCGCTTGATAGAAACCGCCATGGGAAGAGAGGGGTTGTCGCACTCGCTGTTTAAAGTGCTGCCAACACGCGACAAGCGTGAGTAGCAGTGCCTGCACTAACCATTGCCACTGCCATGTGCCGGGAAGCAGTGTCGCACCATAAAGTTGCTCAAGCGTTATCGCGACGGTTGGATGTAGCCAATGGCTGAGTTGAATGCCGAAAATGAAACCAAGCGACGAGCCCACTGTGACTAAGAGAGTCAGCTCGACTAACAGAGCTGAAAATACGATGCTTGGCGCAATGCCGGCTTGTTGAATTTGCACCAACAGCCGATTACGTTTCAGCAAACTGTACTTCACACCGTTGTAAGCGATGAACAGGCCAACCAAAAACGCCAACAAACTCATGGCGGTGAGATTGAGGTGAAAGCTATCGGTAATTGAACCGAGATCCGTACTTTGGTTGTTGGATATCCATTGCCCTTGCTCGCCAATAAGGCTTTGCCATTTATTCTGAGTATTGCTGTTAGTGTCGCTCTTGGTGTCAAAAATAGCGATATAGCTCAGTTGCCCTTGCTTGTTAAGCAGTTGCTGAGCGAACCCAATATCCATCAACATTCGGCTACCTAGCTGCCATTCATCTGGTAGCACTACCACTTGAGTGAGCACTTCATCCAAAGTGAGTACGTCTACTTCTCCCAAGCTCTGGTGTTGTGATTGGCTCATCATCACAATGGGTTCACCCGCTAAGAGTTGCGGCAAAGGTAAGGCATTGTCGAACAGGGAAATGTTTGGTTCTTTGGCTTGAGTATTGCTTTTTTCGTCGACGCGAGAGTGGCGAGCTCTTGAAGTGAGGGCGGCGATCAACTCACTTCCTTGAACTGACCAGCGTCGGCCTTGTTCGTCTCTTACTCGCCCTTCAATTACAGGTAGCGCAGCGCTTAATCCACTTTGTCTTAAGCTGAAGTAGAGCGATTCCGGCAAATAGTTTTGCCCTGCTGGTGGAATGATAAGGTTCTGCGCTTGAGCGCTAAGTTGCTCGGTCGATTCTGCATAACTGCGCTTGGCATTGAGGTTGATGGCTTGCACTGCGACAAACAAGGTGACCGCTAACACAATGCCGATCAGAATCGCTGCGGCTTGCAATGGTGATTGACGATAGTGCGCCGCGAATAGATTCAGAGTCAGTTTGGTATGGGTGAGCTGGTTCTGAGCGAAGCCAGTTTGCTTCATTGAATGACTCACAACGTTGCTGCTCTTGGGGTTAGATCTGCGTTCCTTAAACAACCATCGTCTAACACCAATTTTGTCTGCATAAAGCTGGCGCATTCTGGGCTGTGCGTAACCAAAAGTACGGCAGTGTTGCCTTGTGTGGTGATTTCACTCAGCAACTTCATCACCTCAATGCCTGCCTTGTGGTCGAGGTTGCCTGTGGGTTCGTCGGCAAGCAATAGCTTAGGTTTATGGGCTAGCGCACGCGCTATTGCGACTCGTTGTTGCTGACCGCCAGAGAGTGCGGATACGTGTCTTTCGAGTAGCTCACTGATGCCCAATGCATCAACTAAATAATCGCACCAGTCGCTCCATTTCTGTTGATTTAAATGGAGAGGAAACGCGATGTTTTGTTTTACGTTGAGTGGCGTTAATAAGTTGAACTGTTGAAAGATAACGCCTAGTTTTTGATGGCGGAATCGGCTCCACTGTGGATCTTTCCAATCTGATGTGTTCTCGCCATCGAGCCACAATTCTCCACCAGATAGTTCGCCACCGGATAGAGGTTCAAACCCCGCAATGATATTCAGCAGAGTACTTTTCCCACTGCCACTCGCCCCAGTCAAAGCCACGCTTGCCCCTGTCGCCAAAGCGAAGTCGACATTGTCCAACACGTGATGGGTATCGTTGCCATCAACAAAGCTTTTGCTGGCATGTGTGAGTGTGACAATTGGGCTTTCCATTTCTTCTCCTTAGAACCAAAAACATAACCAAAAATGACAATCTAAACGTGTCGTTTCTGTTGAACTACCGCAATGGCAACCTCTATAAAACTGTAGACAACAATTTCAAACAATAGAGCGATTTATATCGAATTATTAATAACTTGTACTTCGAAAAGAGGGAAATAGATCAGTGTGAGGAGGAATACAGGTGTTAGTGGGAGCTTAGAGTCACCTAGGAGGCTTTTGGGTTTTTCGTCAGATGGTTCGTGACCACGTTTATGAGCAAAAAATCATAGCTCAACTTATTAAACGTTTTATTTAAGAAAGTGGGGAGGTTAGTGCTTGTCCTCTAGCTTGCTTTTGCCCCATTATTGGTTTCGCTAAAAAGTCCACAATCACAGTCGATTATTTTTTGACCTAACAGAGCTAATCTGAAACCCAAACTCATAAAGAACTAAAAATGGGTATCAGAGTGCAGTTCTTAGTTCAAAGAAACTCAATGAATTTTGCTCTACAAACCACTCTTAAAGCGTCACAAACTTACAAGGCGTTATGGAAGCATATCGCCTTGATCAAGTGTCCCAAATTTTCGCTAAGAGCGTTTGAGGGGCTCCGAGGCGTATTTTTGGTAGCTAACTCGCCTGTTTTACATAATAGGAATAATAAACACCAAACATTTTGAGTAAAAACGAGAACTTTAAATTTCTGTTATGGTGTCAATTCATTTATCCGAACTTTAGGGCTGCTAGATGGAAATTTTATCAAAATATAACGATGATGCTATTCGTTTGCTTGATCGTCGATTACAACATGCAACGATAGATTATCGAGATGAGCTTCCATGCTCTACATGTGAAATTGTGGAAATGTATACCTACGCTCGTGATTTCTTACGAATGAATTCAGGAGATGAAATGCTACGCTTATATGCCGAATCTGTTTTCTATTCATGCGTTCGATTTGTTCGAAGTGTTTGCTTAGGTGAAAGCGCAAGAAAGATTGAGTTTTCAGACCAACAGTATCCTCAGACTCTTTACCCTGAAGAACAGTACAATTGTGCAAAAAAAGAACTATAAATTACTAATTGAAAAATATGAAGAATGGATAGAATGACGTCTTCGACTATAGGCCTTTAAACTGCATGATTTAACGCCACTTATTACGAACCTATTTTTAAGAATGATTTCATGAGGAACAAAAATGAATACAAAATTTAGAAATGAAGGTTCACACCTGAAGCATTTAGAGTGCAGTGAATATAGCCCCTTATTACTTTCAGCCTGCCTTAGTTCGCATGATTACAATGATGCTTTAAAAGTTTTAAAGCATCAGGGGCTAAATCTTAACAATGTTAAAATACATGAAGAATTTAAAGTCATGGAAAATGATAAGTTGGAATTATTTGGCCATCAATTTGTGGGGGAGTATTTAGCCTATTGTGGTGGAGAAAATGCAATGAGTGAGTATTTAGAAAAAATAGGAATGATCGTTTTAGAACTTCAAGCCAGAGATAGAATTTCCTAACCCCCGTTGTGCGTAGGTGGTCGATTTACCATAACGACACTTAGTGCGAACCCAGATTTAGATACAAAATCGGCTCCCAATAGGGAGCCGTTCTTCGTTGTAGGTGCGCGATTGAACATAATAGGAATAATAACCACCAGATTTTTAGCTAAAAACTCGAACTTTAAATCTCTGTTATGATATCGATTTAGTGCTTTTCGTTAAGCCATTTTTTGATTAAAAGGGAGTTGTGTCTATGAAGTTTAAAGTAATTAGTACATTGAGTAATGAGAATGATATTGAGTTAGATGTGGTTCCTAGGATTGGTGAGTCTGTCGAGGGATGTGAGGTATTAGGTGTAAACTACCTTACTGATTCTGATTATGTAGCTGAACTTAAACTCAAAACAATTCCTGATACGGTTCCATATACACCCATAGGTCAACCAGTAAGTAGTAGAACGAAAAAAATAGGTAATTAAATGGCTAGTAAAAAACCAACAATGATATTGCTATCTAAAACAGATTTAACTCAAAAAGAAGTTGAGCAATTATCAGATTCTGATGCATGGGCACTGATTTACTCGCTTAGAGCTAAAAAAGTTAAGGACGAGCGTCTACAAGTTTGTTTTACAGGTTTTGGAGTTTCTGAAAAGGAAAGCTTAATCGAACTGGCATCACAGCATAATTTTAATGTCGTAAAGTCTGTGACGAAAAAACTGGACTTTTTAGTCGGCGGGATTAGCGCAGGTCCCCAAAAAATTGAAAAAGCTGAGTTGCAAGGGGTTCAGTTTTTAACAGCAGATCAATTTTCCACTTTAGTTACGACTGGTGAAATTGAGCATCTTTATTGTGACCCAATAGGTCTCAAGGCTGCAATTTAACGTAACGTAACGTAACGTAACGTAACTTAGTGCACCTAAACCAATACTTTTGCTAGTGCGATGCTACTCATCGCACTAGCTCTTCACAAGTAGATTTGACATACCCCTAGTTATTGATGGTTTTCTAATTTAGCAAAAGCACTGGCAAGGTTTTGTCCAGCTATGAGTTAGCCTTCTTCGCTCTCGTTTCGCTCTCGTTTCGCTCTCGTTTCGCTCTCGTTTCAATCCTCGATTTCTGTAATCCAACTTTCTAAGCGAATCACTTTTCTTAAACACGACTGTCTTTATTCAAGGTGATTGGATATCCCGCCATTCCCATTACTTCTTAGCGCGGTCTTAATATTTCTATTATTAACCATGCCTTTAATTTATTGTTATGTTATAACGTAACAATAAATGCTATTTTTGGATGTTCGGTGGGAAATTGAATAAACCTGTATTGTCTGTGCGCGGGCTCTGCGCTAATGGCTTGGCTAACTGGAGAGCCGTCTCCGACGTGACATTTGATGTGAACGACGGTGAATGCGTTGCCATCATTGGGCCTAATGGAAGTGGAAAGTCCAGTTTGCTGAAAGGCATTACAGGCGAATACAAAACCGTCGCGGGTGAGTTGATGTTGTCTGGCATTGCACTTGGAAGCCTTGAGCGGAAGCAGATAGCCAAGCAAGTCGCGGTGGTTACTCAACATGAGCATGTTGATCCTCGTTTGAGTGTTGCTGAGTATGTTGGCTTAGGCCGTACTCCCCATACGTTTTGTTGTAGCGCCAAAGAGCACAAACGAGCGGTTCAGCAGGCGATGCAAGATGTTGGGCTGATTCACAAAAGCCAGCGGTGCTTTGGTGAGCTATCCGGTGGTGAACAGCAACGTGCAAGTATTGCTCGCGCCTTTGCACAAGAGCCGAGGCTTTTACTCTTAGATGAACCCACAAACCACCTTGATCCTCTCGCTCGCCTTGAACTTCTGAGCCTAATTAAACAGCGCGGCATTGCATCTGTTGTGGTGCTGCATGATTTACCTTTGGTAGCGCCATTCGCCGACAAAGTCTTGTTGATGTCACACCAAAAGATGGTGGCGTTCTCAGCCCCAGAGACGGTGATGCAAGACCGATACATGATCCCTGTTTTTGGATTGCGCGTTCTCACGTTCAATCATCCTAATCTATGCAGCACCATCCATCATTTTGAAGCTGCATCAACTTACTCAACTCACTTAACTCTCTCTAATCACTCTTTAATAGGAGCAGCCCAATGAAGTGGCCTGTAATTTCCAGTCTTTTGTTTCTTTTACCTTTCTCTTTTGCGCATGCGACAAGCACTCAATACCCAGTGACGGTTGATAACTGTGGGAGCCCACTGACCATTGAAAAGCGGCCCTCGCGTGTGGTTGTACACGACATCAATATGACCGAGATGGCGTTTGCTCTTGGTCTTCAAAAGGAGATGGTGGGCGTTACGGGCATTACTGGGTGGTACAAGATGTCGAGTTCGTTTGAAGAACGTTTAGGTGATATTCCTGAGCTCGCACCTAAGTATCCTTCATTAGAAACATTGATTGCTGCTGATGCTGACTTCTTTTTCGCTGGCTGGAATTATGGAATGAAAGTGGGCGGTGAAGTGACGCCTCAAACACTGAAGCCATACGGGATTGATACCTTGGTACTTTCTGAAAGCTGTATTCATACCCAGAGTCAAAAGGAAGGCGCGACAATGGATCTGCTTTATGGCGACATGCAAAAGCTAGGCGTTATTTTCGACAAGCAAGCAGAAGCCGAGGCTTTGGTAAGCAGCTGGAAAGAGAGAGTTGAAAAAGTAGCAGAAAAGCAGAAAGCATCAGGTAAGCCGAGTCCAAAAGTGTTCTTGTTTGATTCGGGTGAAGATAAGCCTTTCACCGCCGGTAAGTACGGAATGCCAAACGCAATGATTGAAGCTGCTGGTGGCCAAAATATCACTGGCAACATGGAAGCAAGCTGGGCAAGAACATCTTGGGAGAATGTCGCTCGTGAAAACCCAGATGTGATTATCCTTCTTGATTACCAATCGGCGAGTGGTGCCGATTCGTTGCAACGTTTCCTCGAAGCCCATCCGTTAATGAAATACACCAATGCACTCACTTCTGGTCGTTATGTCAAACTGCGTTATGAGCAACTCACCCCTGGGCCTGCCAATATCGATGCCATTGAGAAACTTGCAGAGGCGTTCGTTTCTGAGTGATCGGGAAGGTTGTTATATGAAATCTTGTTATTGATAAGAGTAGTAGTCCGTTGATTTTATTTGATAAATATCGGGCAGCATGGCTAACAGGTATCATTGCCATGCTGCTCGCCTTCATGATGAGTTTACAATTTGGCTCAGTCCCTTTGTCTTTTAAGGAAGTGATTGTAGGGCTGAGCTCTTTCACTGATCCAACGCCGGATATGACCAGTCGAATACTGATCGATCTAAGGTTACCTAGAGCATTGTTAGCGGTTATCGCGGGTGCAGGGCTGGCGATGGTTGGGGCGTTGCTTCAAACCTCGACACGAAATGATCTGGCGGATCCGTTTCTGTTTGGCTTGTCATCTGGCGCGTCTGCTGGTGCGGTGTTGGTGATCACCAAAGTGGGAGATGCTCTGGGTGTTTGGTCACTGCCACTGGCTGCATTCTCGGGTGGTATTGTTTCGGCGACGGCCGTTCTGATTCTGTTTTCGATGCAGAAGAAAAAGGGCAATGACAACTTGATCTTGTGTGGTTTGGCGATCTCATTTCTATTCGGAGCCATCACGAGTTTTTTGATTTATTCAGGCGACCAGAGAGCGGCGAGTTCGATTTTGTTCTGGACGATGGGAGGCTTAGGGCTCGCGCGTTGGGATAATTTGATTTTTGCCTTGGCGGGCGTGTTGTGTCTTATCGCGTTAATTTTCAAACGTTACCGAGAGCTTGATACTTTGTTAGTGAGTGAACAGACGACAAGCTCACTGGGGATCAACGTACACCGCCTACAAAGCGAGATTTTTCTCTGTTGTGCGTTTTGCACAGCGTCGATTGTATCGATGACCGGAGTGGTCGGTTTTATTGGGTTGATGGTTCCCCACTTAGTACGACCATTTTCAGGTGTCACTCACAAGCGAGCTCTGCCTTTGGTTGCCTTGTGGGGCGCGGTACTTTTACTGTTTGGGGATGTGATTAGCCGAACCATATTAGCGCCACAAGAACTGCCAGTAGGTATTGTGACAGCAGCTCTTGGCGGGTTATTCGTTCTGTATCTTGTTTGGCGTAAATAGTGTGCTCAATTCCACCAAACTACGCAGGCAGCAAGATGATCTTGCCGTTCAAGCGCGTGGTTTTCGATTCAATGAGATCAATTGCGGTTTGAACTTCATCGAATGGCAGGTAGCGGTCGACGTCGAGCTGTATGTCGTTTGTGATGAAGTGATCTAGCATGGTTGTGAATTTATCACGGCGCACATCTTTGCCTTCAGCCTCTTCCCAATAACGTAAGAAGAAGGTGCTGAAATCGATGCTTTGGCTTTTCGCGTGCTCAAAAAAACGTGGCTCGTAAAAATCCAGTGACAGCGTGCCATAGTTGATAAAACGCCCATTGTTGCTAAGGGTGTGAATAAGATCGGTTCCGGGTGAGCCACCAATCGCATCAAAGGCAACGGTCGGCATAGGCAAGCCTAACGCCTTAATTTGAGAAACTAAATCATCATTTGCATCTAACACCCAACTTGAAATGGTCGGGTATTGTTTCGGTTGTGATGTAACGACAATGATTTTGAAGCCGAGTGATTCTGATAATTGAGAGAATATCTTACCGATGGCTGAGCTGCCCGCGTTGATGATCAATACATCTTCTTGGGTCAGCTTAGCTACTTCTGTCGTCAACACCCATGCAGTGAGCGCATTAATGTACAACTGACAGGCGTAGCCATTTTCTAGGTGCTGAGGAATTTGGAACAAGTCATCTGGTGATACATCGACATAGTTCTGCCATGTTCCACTGGTTGCTACGAGCACTCGCTGATTCGTTGCAAACTCAGCATGGCTGGACTCTACAACCCTTCCTACTGCTTCAAATCCCGGCACTCTCGGCGGCTGGTGGCTGTGTTTGTACTGCCCAACACCATAAATCGACAACAGATCACTAGGGTTGATGTTAGTCGCTTCAATTTGTACGCGAACTTTATCTTTGTCTAGTGCCCCTAAAGCGACATGTTCTAACTTGAGAGATTCTTTTGGCTGACCGAAACGAAACTGGCTAATTCGGGTATTTTGCTTAGTGTCAGTCATGGTTCGGGCACCTTTATGGGTTATGAGTGTTGCATCGATTTTAATTGTAGCGTGTTCATAAACAATCTTGGGTCGCTAATATTGCTCAACATCGATGTTGTTGGCAATCGATTGTTCAAACTGAAATTAGTTAACCAAAAGTTGACCAACACCTATTTACAATGATTCCTAGTTTAATAACTAGGAGTTAAGAAAGATGAACGTGCCTGAAGTAATGTCTAAGTGGAAAACATTGCTGGCTCTGACCATGGCCTTGTTTGCTCTTAAGTTTCATCTACTTCTGATTTGGGGGCTATTTTGTTGGTTTTGGGGATGGGAAAATCTTCGCGCAAAAGAAGCCTTCTTTGTTGAACGTATTGAGCTAAAAGAACATCCAGTTTTGTTTACCTTAATCATCATCAGTTGGTTTGTGATGGGAGGGGTATATTTCTATATGGACAATAGAGTCTTTGAGTTTTTTAGTTCTTTGTAGCTAAGCAAAAGTGAATAATTAGGAAACGTTATGAAAATCTATTTAATTAAAGCGTCTGCTGGCAGCGATTACTCAAAATACAAAGCCTCTACGGGGGGACCTCCACAAAACATCTTTGCCGCCGCTGCTGCGACACCAAAGTGGTACAAGTTAGATATGGTTGATGAGACCATAGGTGCAAAAGCCGACCTTTATAATGATGCTGATTTGGTGGTGATATTTATGTCGACTCCAGATGCTTATCGGGCTTACGAGCTAGCTTCTAAATATAAGAAAAAAGGCAAAACAGTCATACTCGGGGGGTTACATACTCAGTTTAACCCTTCAGAAGCGGCAGTATATGCGGATTGTTTGGCGATGGGAGAAGTTGAGAACTACTGGGTTCAGTTACTCCGTGACGCAGAGTTTGGTTCGCTACAGCCTATTTATGAAAGCTCCGAGCCTGTCGATCTCAGTATGCTCAATCCATACCCAACAAATATCATCAATCCTGAAGCGTACAATTATACATGGTCAGTAGTTGTGACAAGAGGTTGCCCATTTAAATGTAACTTCTGTTTAGTGCCAAGGTTCTTTGATAAATTCCAGAAAAGGCCAATCGAAAATATCGTCAGCGAGTTAGCGGATCTCAAGACATTAGGTATTGAGTGGGTTGAGTTACACTCCGACAATCTCACTCATGACCGTGAATATGCTTTGGCACTATTTAAGGCCATTGAGCCGCTTAACATGAGCTTCTATGGGGAAACGACAGTCTTGATTGCTCGTGACACCGAATTGCTTAGTGCTGCGGTGAAGTCAGGGTTCAAAGCTGTATTATTAGGCATAGAAACGCCATCTGAAGAGGCTTTAAAGGCTCAGAAAAAAGGCTTTGTGAAACCATCTAAAATGAAAGAGTACATCGCTGAGATAAGATCTCATGGTATTGAAGTATGGGGAGATTTTTTGTTCGGTTTTGATGAACATGACACTTCTATCTTCAAACAAACGCAGAAGTTCGTCGAAGATATCAAGGTTGATAAGGTGATCCCGCACTACATGATTCCGTTTCCCGGTTCGGAGTCTTTTAGTCAGCTAGAGCGAGAAGGACGACTTCTTACTAAAGATTGGTCCAAGTACGATGGTAGCCATCCGGTTTATCAGCCAAGTCGTATGAGCGTTGAAGAGCTAGAGGAAGGCTTGTATTGGATTTGGAGAAAGAATGCGAGCTTGAAAGAACGAGTTGTTGCCTGGTTCAATTAAAATTTGTTCTGGATACATGGAATGAAAATCGCGAAGGCTCATAAATAAGTTTTACTATTCGGAATGCCTGACTGAGTCAGTACACTTTAAAGGCTCCATGTGGAGCCTTTGCATCAAGTCTTTGACGTAGCGGTGAAACCCCGCGATCAAAAGCCATAGCTTTGTTTGATTGGATCGCAGACTAGTTTATATTTAGCATCCGCAGCTTCTTTCCCAGCAAGTTCTAACATCGCTTCTGAATAACCCATTGCAGTGCCGAACTCTTCCATTATATAAGGATCTTCTTTGACACTCACTGTGCGATCTTTCGATAGCTCGACAATAAACTTAGCGTAATCTTGGTCTTTATCTAAGCCTGCAGCCCAACCAAAGCAGTGCGCAGCATCTTGTTTAGGGAATTCGTTAAAATCTTCACCATTCACTTCGGCTAAAGCAGCACCCGAAACAAATGCTGTAAGTAGTGACATGCTAGTAATTAATTTTTTCATATTGCTTATCTCGAATATTGAATATGAAGCTATCTTATTGCGAGCGCTATGAAATAAATGTGAACATATTTGTTATTGTTTTCAAGTCATGTGACTTTTGATGTAACTGTTTTCATCGTTTACGAGCAAAGCATCGATTTTAAGTGTAGCGTGTTCATAAACAATCTTGGGTCGGTAATATTGCTCAGCATGGCTGGAGTCGGTAAACAATCGTCATCAACGTAGTCGACATAGTCTGCCGCCGAATCGAAGATCAAAATATCCAAAGCCAAACGATCCAAGCCATATCGGCCTCGGTGGATCATATCCGCTGAAAAAACCAATAAGTCACCGGCGGCTAATGGTATCTGCTTACCACCAGAGATGTCATCGCTGCTCACTTTGCCGTTTTCTTCTTGGCGAACATTGTACTCTTCTTCGTTATCCCAACGTTTGTGCGTGCCGGGGATAAGCTCCATACCGGGCTCATCAAAAAGGGGGGCTCGCAGATGCAATACTTGGGTTTCCATGATGACTTTCATTTGGTCATCAACGTCGTAGTCGTATTGACAGTCACGATGCCAGAAGTCTTTTTGTTGCGGATTTACCGGGTTGAAGAATAGCTGTGTATTCATGAATGCTGGTTTGTTTGGAATCACCGCATCAACCACGTCCATCACTTGCTTCGAGCTGATGAAGTCGAAAAGCACGCTTCTATCGTCGGCGAGCAAATATTCGCTTCCCGTAATTAAAGACGAGTTAAATGCTTCTTCTTTATAGAATTCTTCGTTGTCTGCTTTCCATGATTCATGGAATTTCAGCACGACTTTTCTAAGCGATGCAATTTGAGCTTCATCGAAATAATTTCTGATAACAAAGTAACCATGTTCGTCGTAACGGTCACTTAATTGTTGGCTGTTTTCTACCACTGACTACCTTCGTTCATTCTTTGCTGTGTAATAACTAGGGGCTGTTGACCTTTCCGTGGTTAAGTTTTGTTCGGATGGGGACGCCTAGTCAAAATCGTTTTAGGCGCGGCGAAGAGTATGTAGCCTAGTCATTCTAAGCAAATATTCTTCAACAAAGCATAAAACGATTTTAGCTGAACCCTTCGGGCAGCTCTTGTGGTTCATTTCTACTGCGTTATCGGCTTTTCATGTAGGCCAGCTACACGTCAAAGCCTCTTCCTTGTATAAATTTCCCACAAGATGCTGCAAAACCCAGCTCGAAAGGTCAACAGCCCCTAGAGATTTCTTGGGCGCATAATGCCAGACAGTCGCCATTCAACCAAGTAACGAGTGCAGAAGCCTGTAGATTCCGTGATGCTATGAAGCCATGTGTGGACGAGTTTTACATGCCTATCCAGATCATGTACTCATGCGACAAGAATCTCTGCATATGTGATCTATCCCTTATTTTATAAAATACAAAGATTCATATAGTGAATGTTTCTTTGGTTTGTATGATTATTAACCATGTTGTGATTTGGTTTGCGTATGGAAGATAGAAAATCATGGATGGTTTTTCGCTGGATATGAGAACACTTAATTTTATTATTATTTTGTTCTCTTTCATTTACTGTATTGGCTTATTGTTATTTCAATTCACTCAACAGCCAATTAAAGGGCTTTCAATCTTTTCCATTTCAATATTTGTTATCGGAACTGGGCCGTTGATGTTGAGCCTAAGAGGGGAGTTCCCTGATTGGATCACCGTTATTGGTGCCAATATGGTCATTGCGCTTGGTTTTCATCTCGCCTTGTATAGCTTATGTCTGTTTCGAAAATACTCTCTCAAATGCACCTACCTCAGTAGTCTAATGATGTTGGCTCTTTTGCCATGTTTTATTTACTTCACGTTCTATGAGCCTTCCATAAAGGCTCGAATTATCCTCATTAGTTTATATCTGGCTTTTGTGACTCTTTGCACTGCCTTTGCGGTATTAAAGGGCCGGCGTGATGACTTGACTCTAGGTATTCGGATGATGGTCTTGTCATTTACGATATATGGCGGGTTTATGGTTTTTCGAGTTGTGGTGACACTATTTTCCGCTGAGCTCCAGGATTTCATGGCGGCCACTCTCATTCATCAACTTGCCTTTTTAGTGAGCATCGTTCTTATTGTGTCGATGAGCTTTACAATGCTTTGGCTGATTAACGCAAGGTTGCTTAGTTCTATTCACGAGCTCTCCTACAGCGATCCTCTAACGGTACTGGGAAACCGCAGAGCATTAGATGAGATGGTTCCAGTTATCATGAAGCAGGCGGAAACTGCGCCTGTCAGTGCCATTATGATGGATATTGATAATTTTAAGTCGATCAATGACCAACACGGACACATTGTAGGTGACCTCGTGATCAAGTCTTTTGCTGAAATGGTTCAAAGTGCGATAAAAACATCGCCTAAAGCCAGTGCGTTTCGTTTTGGCGGAGACGAGATAATGATTTTATTGCCTAATGTCGATTTCCAACAAGCTCAGGTTATTGCCTGCAAGTTACGATTGTCTATTTCAGAGGTATCAGCAGTACAAGAACATGAGATGTTTCTGACATCGAGTTTTGGTGTTGCTCAGCTTCACCCGCATGAGAGTTGGAATGGGTTTATTAGCCGAGCCGACAAAGCGTTATATCAAGCGAAAACAAACGGTCGCAATATGACTTCAATTTGTCCTAGTCATATTAACCAACTCGCCACTGCTTGATGATGACAGATCTCTAAGTGTTAGTTTGATGCGATCCACTGTTTTGACACGGCCATTATATTGTTGGCTGTGGCGCTGAGTCTGTTTTTTGGCTTTGCGTTAACTTCTGAGGGGGAGTAGCTTCAGTTTCTTCTGCAGACGTAAAATGCTTATCTGTTAGCGTCACGGTCATTGCTTCATGTTTCACTGTTATGGTTGCCGTTTCTGACTGGGCTTGGTTTGTAGTCACAGGTTCAGCGAATGCCATCATTGAGGTTGTAAAAATGATTGTTGCTAGTGCGATTTGAGCGAGTGTTTTCATTGGGCTGTATCCTATTGGGTAAGAGGGAATTACTAATAGCTGATACGTGCACTATAAAAATTATCTGGAGGTCGTTCTTATCATTTTATGCCACCGTAAAAATTATACGGTGGATGAATGTTTTGCTTGGCATGATTTGCCCGTTCTTATTTGCTAACGCCCAAGCATGACGACGTTCAACTTACTGCCACATCACCAAGACCGCTGCGATAGAAAGCAAAATGAGCGCAAGAATGTCTTTGCGCGCGATGCTTTGCCCTAACCAGAAGTAGGATATTAACACCATGAAGATCACTTCGACTTGCCCAAGCGTCTTTACGTACGGCACGGCTTGAAGCGACATCGCGCTAAACCAACCCAGGGAACCGATAACACTCGCTAAGCTTGTCATGATGACCAGTTTAGATTTCTTGAATATCTGGCGCAGCGTGTCTCGCTCTCTGAAAAAGAGATACGTACAGATAATGCATGTCTGAAGAGTTATCACCAGAAACAGCACCCAAGCAGCGCTGTGAGGGAAGGGCAGCCCTATGCTCAAGCTTGCTTCACGTACCCAAAGAGACGTTAAAGCAAAAGCGGTACTACACGCCATACCTAACAAAAATACTTTCGGAGACAAGCTTCGCCAACCAGAAGAACTACTCATGATTAGTACGCCTAACGTGCCAATAAGCACGCCGACCCAACCTGTTAGTGTCAAAGCAGTACCAAAAAACAATACGGATAACACAGCAGATACGGGGGCTTCACACTTGGCTAAGCCTGCTCCTATCGCATAGTTTTCGAGCTTAAATAACATCACCATTAAACCCGTCGCGAGGATCTGCATAATGGCTGCTGCAATAATGTAGAAAACAAACTCACCCGAAAAATCAGGTGTGGATACTGGCTTCCATTGATAGAGGGCGCACAGATAAATTAAGGCGATTGGGCCTGCCCAGATAAAACGCGCCAGCGTCACACCAGCAACACTCATGGTGCCACTTAACTTGCTTTGAAAGGCATTGCGCCAAGATTGGCTGAAGGCTGCGAGAAGAGTAAAGGCTATCCAACTAAATGACATGACGCTTCCGTGTGTTATATAAAATTATGATTATATTAACAAATTTAACCAATAGAAGAAGGGGCTTGTTTGTTTATTGAGCGTCTATTTTCAGGCGATAGTCTATTTGGGTAAATCAAAACTTTGTGCGAGTTAACCTTTGAAGGGGCAGCTCATTGAACTTCAACACAATATAGCTAGCCGCCTCAAAAAATGGGCTCTTTTCGGTTCTTGAAATAGAACAGTGCGCTTATCGAAATGAACAGTAAGGTGAAGTAATAGAAAAACGAAGACAGTGAGGCCAAGAAGGCAAGGTTCTGTTCTATCTCTTGTTCGGTGTAGCCCTGAGACACCAACTTATAGTAGTAAGCGTACAAGATACCGATCAGGCCGTATCCGAGGTTAAACATCAGCCCTTTAAAGCTGAGAACCGTGGCTCTGTTGTGTGATTCGGTCTTTTTATTCAGGTGGTAGCTGATGAAAATGTTCATCGTCATGATGATAAAGATTAATACCAGTGCCGGAATGACTCCGTAAATCGACCAACCTAAACTGATCCAGTAATAAGTCGCCATGCTTGCCAATCCCATAACTACAATGAAGGTTTTAGCCTCCATACTCTCTGCCAATCTTCGGCTTTGTCCTGCCAATATAATCTTAAGCAAGCTGATACCCGCACCAATAAAACCAAAGTAGATAATTGGAATATCAATGGCCAGATAGTATTGGCTGTTCATGGTTAGGAACATGCGTGAGGTGTGTTCGAATAGGCTGTAGTAGAGCAAGATGAACAGCACGTAAGGCGTAGCAAATACCCACTTACCCGCATCGATCGTCAATTTAAGACTTGAGATGGTGGTTGCCAATTTGGTTTGGTCGCTTGGCATCACCTTTTTCTCTTCGCGCATATTAATCGCGGCATAGATAGCGATCATCGCTACAAATAGGGTGGCGAACACAGGAATACGCATCAGATCTTTAGTGCTTTCTGGTTCGGCTAGTCCAAGGAAATGAAAGATGTTCGTCATAAAATTCACGTCGTACATCGCCGCACCAATTAGTGTGACAAAGATACCGACGGTTGAGGCGACACGAAGCTGAATTTGCAGCACTCGCGGCCACAACTCTTCATTGCCTTGTTCTTTTAAGGTGTCGTAAGCCAATGCCTCGTCAGCACCGCTGGCCAGTGCCATCGCTAAGCCACTGAGAATCCGGTTAATTAGAAAGACTATGAATACCAAGTCGGGGTTTCCGGTTGGTACTAGCGCTATCATGGCGATCTCAACAAACATCACAATCGAAGACAGCACCACCAGTTTCTTGCGGCCTAAGGTATCGGCGAATGCACCCGACGGTACTTCAGCAAGCACAATGGTGGCCGCCCAAACTACATTGAGCATCGCGAATTGAGACAGGGTTAACCCGTAATCTAAATAAAGTAGGGTGAATATAGGGTAGTAAAAACGCGCAAAGTAGCTGCTTCTAAACATTAAGAAGTAGCGGACATTGGGAATGTTAAGGATCTCTTTGAGCGTCATGATAATTTCAGTAATTTAGATAACACATTATTATGTATAACCCTTTTACTCTTTTAAATCATGGAATTGTTTCAAGAATCAGAAAAACAACTAGTTGAGTTTATTTCGCAGCGCCTTTGAAGGCTAGAAAGGTAGCAGGATTAAAAAGAGGAGCGCTGAGGCTCCTCTTTTATCGTAGGCCGCAGTGAACTTTATCGTTAGTACATAGACTTAACGGTTAGTCCACACGCTTGAAGTTAGGCAACAAGGTTTCTGGCTGCTGCGCTACAAACGCTTTACTTGGTGAGTATGCACGGAAGTAAACAAACCAGTTTTCGTCTTCTCGGGTTTGCACCCAGTTAGCTTCGTTCACACCTGTTGGCTTAGTTGGCGAGAAGTGGAAAGTGTAATTGCCTTGTGCGTCTTTGACCGTTCCTTCGATGTTTGAGCCCACATCGGCACGCTCAATGTCGTTGTCGATAATGGCGCGGTTCTCAACGTTATAAACAGTGATGGTCCAGAATAAATCGGCGAAATTTACATCTCCATCTAGCGTCAAAGTATAGTGGTTACTGCCATTTAGCCCTTTGCCATTGTCGTCACGGTAGTTGTCTAGGTAGATCTGTCCCCAACCGCCGTTCTCAAATCCATGCATTGCAATGTCGTTAGTGACGGCTTCATAAAACCAAGCTGCACGTCCATCGAGGTCCATACCATAGTGACGGTCTTGGTTTGGTGTTGAAGCCGTTGCGATTTCCCACGAATTCCCTTCTTTGCCATAAGCCGCGTGTGGTAGACGTTCAGTCTTGTTGAAATCGATGTTTTTAACCATAGCTTCACCCATGATTACAGCTTGTTCTAAGATGTCACGCTGCTGAGCTGATGGAGTAAATGCTTTGCCTTTTTCAATACCTAGTGGGCGTAACATGTCGTGCATCATGCGGTCGCGCTCTGCTACAGGTTCGGCTTGGATCGCTTCATTCAAGGTCTCCCAAAATGCCATACCACGTGGGTGCTTAGCATCGTCACCACGTTCAGGGAAGTTCACGCCTTTGCTACTGAGCGGCTTGCCGTTAAGGTCAGTAATTTTTAATGCTTCTAAGTCTTTCATACGTTGCTGATCTGACTTAGCCATTAAGCGAACACCCAAGAAAACATTATTGGTATCAGACTCAAATACTTTTGCGCCTTTTGGCAGGTTACTCGGCGTTTCAGAACCTTTCGCTTTTACCACGTAGACGCCCGGCTCAGTCATCTGAGAAATACCGATTTGCCACATGGTGTGTACCGCGCCACGCAGTTCATTTGTGGGAATTTCTATAACAACGGGCTCTTTCTCTACGTTAAACCAAGTAATCGCGTAAGGCGTAGAGGTATTGTAAGTTAAACCTCCTAGCTTAGATTCATGAGACTCAACATAAGTAATTTGACCATCCTCTGCCCCCATGTCGGCATAGGCTTGTTTCCATGCGTAGTTTGACACCAAAGGCACGGACCAAATGTAAGCTTGTGACGCGCGTTGATAGTCCATCAGTTCAAACAGTTTTGCAGAGCTTTCTTGTGTTGGAATGCCATGAAGAAAGTCGGTTTCGAAAGTAAAGTCACCTGCACGCGTTTGGATCGTTTCTGTCGCATCACCGCTGCCTGCTATCGTTGTGGCTGAAAACAAGGCTCTTACAGAAACTAGCATGGCAGCTGAGCGTAATGGGCAAGTGAAACTACCAACAAAGGCTTTAGATATCATATTCATAATGTGTCCTCAAAACTCAAAATTATTCGTCAAAACGGGAATGGCTCGTCGAACAGAAATCATTGGTTCAAACTGAAAGAGCTCATCCAAGCAGAAAGTGACTGCTTAAAACTGATAGTTAAATTCGATGCGGTGATCACCGTCTTCGATACTGGTGTTTTCTGTCCAATTTGCAAAATAACGAACGTTCGCCCTTGGGTTAATCTGGTAGCTCGCAGCAAACTCATGTGCGAGTACAGAATCACTGCCCTCGAATCCATAATCTTTGAACGTTGATGAACCAGACATCGTGCCTAAATACATAGGGTTATAGTTCAACCAAATCTTGTCGGTAAGTTGCATTTTTGCGTACATACCCGCCACGTAGAAAGTGCCGTGCATGTTGTAGCGATCACGAAGTTGATCCGCGTCGAGGTTGCCTCCAGAGCCTTCAACCAACTCCTCACCTGCAGCAACACCAACACCCGCAAGCGGATAGAAGTTAAACATGCCCATTTGTGGAAGAGCCTGTATAAAGCTGTATGACGCACTACCTTGATTACTATCGAAATCCCAAGACATATCGACTTGTGTGCCTCGACCATTGGTTAAGTCTACGCCGAAGTTTCTGAAACGAATCGAATCGATACTGTCATCTGCGCCTCGGTTATTCCAACCAATGGCTTCACCAGCGATGCCTTTGACTTCGAAGACATTCATACCCATGGTCGTATCGCTACCGGTGTCATAGGTTTGCCCGATTTTCAGGTTTAAGCCTTTGTCTGTGTAACCGAAGCCACCTTGTGTATAGACGGCTAACGGATCTGACATATCTTGAATTTCGGCTTCTTCCGCGAAAGTGACACTTGCCAGAAACAAAGGAGTTAGAGAAAGGATTGAACGTTGTAATAACATAGATGCCTCATAAATTTATCTCACAACATCCGTGTACTGCGTGAAGGTGAGGTAACTATACAAAGTGGACATCGTTAAGTTAATTCATATAAACTTAACCATTCGTTAAGTATTGGTTTATGGTTTGGGTATGAAACTGAATAATGTCGATTTGAACTTATTGAAAGTGTTTGTGGTGGTATATCAGGAAAAAGCTTGCGCAAAGCAGCTGAAAAGCTGTTTGTCTCGACACCAGCGGTAAGCCAAAGCGTCAAAAAGCTTAAGGAATCGTTAGGTGAAGAGCTATTTGTTTTGTCCAATAAGCAGTTTCTCCCGACGCCTTATTCTGATGAACTGTATCGACGTGTCTTTCCACTATTGGACGGGTTGGTCACGGCGATAGAAGAGGGTAAACAGTTTACTCCTGCCGAACTAAGCGAAGATTTTAAGATAGAGGCGAACCCGCACCTTTTGCCTTGGTTAACACCCTCTCTGTTTCATCAACTCTCAGATGAAAGTCCACTTTCGAGGTTGATTAGTCATACTAGCTCCCAAGATTCACTGGAAAGACTTAAGAGTGACGAGATTGATTTTGTTATTCACTTTGAAGCTGAAAACCTGCCCGCCGAGATCATTGCTGTGCCTCTCGTGACCCTAAAATTTGTATTGGCAGTAAGAGTCGACCATCCTTTTAAAGAGGATGTAGCACAGATCGATGATTTGTTGTCCTTTCCATTTGCGCATGTTGACCTTGCTTACTTCGATCAAAACAAACACTCGCGATTGGAAGAAGAAGTTTTAAGCCAAGGTAAATCGATTAATATGGCGCTTCGAACGACGTCAGTTGTTGGGTTAATAGAAACGATTAAGCATTCCAACATGATCGCACCCTGCATGCCTCCGGTGATCGAACAGCACAAGGGAGTATTGCGCTCGATTGTGATTGAAGGATTAGAAGAAGATGCAGAGAAAATGGAGGTATTTGCCTATCTTCATAAGAAAAACCAACATTCTGCCAAATACAAGTGGTTACTGGATTTGATCGAAACAGCGATGATTGAGGCCAACCATCAGTGAGTTCTAATCGTTTTTTTTCATTGATTCACTTAACCGTAGTCAGCTATTCATTTTCTGTTTCTTTAGAAGCGTTTGGCGCCCAGCCTTTCTCTAGCCAGTTGTCCAGTAGGTGTTGCAGTGCGTTCAAAGAGGTTGGCTTCTCTAGGCGACCGTCCATCAGTTTTCTGATCATGTCTAGCTCTCGTTGTCCTGATTCACCAGACAAAGCAATAATTGGTGTTTGAGGTGAGCGCGCCTTGATGATCTGGCTTGCGTCAAAGCCATTCATTATCGGCATTTGTACGTCCATTAAGATCAAATCAACTTTGTGTGATCTGAACAGCTCGACAGCATTTTCCCCGTTTTTAGCTTGCAAGCTATTTACGCCAAGTCGGCTCAGGTACATCTGAACAAGCGTGCGTTGCACTTCTTTGTCATCAACAATAAGTACCGTCGGTGCAAGATGGCTTGATGCTGGTTGATTTTCTGCTTGCGTGCGTTCTGTTTGCTTACTTTCTGTTAGCGTACTTGCCGGTTCAGGTTCTATATCACCGCTTGGAGTTTGGCTCTCTGGTTTTACATCAGCTTCGGCTTTATCTTCCGTCGATTGGTTGTGTTTCCAACCGTTGAAATAAGGCGTACGCAGCGTCTCCGCTTTTGGAGCATTGGGTACAATAGGGAAGTAGAGGTGAAACTCAGTAAATTCACCAAGTTTGGAATGGCATTCCACTCTGCCACCAAATGAGCGCATCACTCGTTGGCAATAACCCAGTCCTAAGCCGCTACCACCGCTTTTTTGGAAAGAGAAAAAGTCATCAAAGACCTTATGAACAATGGCTTCGTCAATGCCGGGGCCGGTATCACGAAATGTGAGAACGTTCTCGTAAGATCCTGTTTTGGTGCTGATCTCAATTTGGCTGTCTGGGTAAGAATCAAAGTAATAGATTGCATTGCGTATCAGATTGAAAATGACGAAGTTGAATAGAGTTTCATTTAGTTTTGCCACAAAATCAGCGTGTTGTGGTAAACGAATTCGCTCAATGATCTTCTCGTTCTCAAAGCCATAGTGGCTGACGGCTTGGTCCGCGGCCTTGTGGATAGATGTCATGGTGATTGGTCCATGCTCAGGCGAGCTGTCACTGACTTCTCGTAAGATGATATCAATCAGTTGCCGCCCGCGTTGAATCGCTGCTTGGCCATTCTCAATGTCAGTCAAGATTTGTTGAGTTGGTGCTTGATTATCAATGTGCTGCTTTAACACCTCAAAATGCAGTTGCACTTGAGCGAGTGGGTTACGCATCTCATGAGCGATCGAGTTAGCAAGAGCACGACTTTGGCGAATTCGTCTATCGGCTTCGATGGTGCTTTGTACACGCGTTAACAAGGTTTGCAGTGCAGAGATTTCTTCATTAGAGAACATACGATTGTTGCTTTTGTGCGATGATACTAGCAAGTGTGTGACTGATTTTTTGTGTCCGAATAGTGGCATTACCAACGCGGTGTTGTTCGAACTCATCTTGTCATAAAGAGCTTTTAGCGACCGTTTAGCGAGCGCAGTATCATCTAGCTCTTCAGAAAGCTCATCGAACACTAGAACGGACTCTTTGCTAGATAGGTAATCTTCGTAGAAGGTTTCGTTGTAATTACTGTTAACTAGTCGAAGCTTATCTTCTGGGATTTGCAGTTGGCGACCTAAACGACGCATGGCATCGTCAATCGACAACTTAAAGCCTTCTTCTAATGCGAGTATCTGTTGTACCGGTGTCTTTTTGTTTCTATAGACAAGCAATGAGGAGTAAGGACTTACACGTTTGTAGATTGGACTCCATGTAATGCCGATAATCGCGCAGATGGGTATCGCTAATAGCCATTGGTTACCGTCGGTTAGGGGAATAAATACCGTACAAAAAGGTATCACTAAAATTGCACACACCAGCAGCACATTAAGGCTTATGTATGTAAGGTATTTAAAACTGTAGAAGCGAGAGGTCAGCAGAGCATAGCCTACAAACAACATCTCACTGAGCGACAACGCTGGGGGGAGCCAGGTGAGCGAGAAATCACGTAGGAAATAGGCAACGCCAATGTGAATCGTTGCTGTAGATAGCATGAATACCAAGATACCTGTAATCATGTAGTTGGTTTTGGCTAATGTTAGTTTGCTGCTATTGGCACGCATGGTCACTAGATTAGTCAGTGTAAGGGCAATCAAGCTGATAACCCCAATGAAAAAGTAGGGTGTATGCGGGCCAAACTCGATCACGAATTGGCTTGGAGCCGTAATGGTGACATCTTCTACCGTTAACCCTGGGGTCAAATTGATATAGAAAGAGTAGCCCGTCATGCTCGCGAGAATAGTTTGTTGCCACCTATGGATTTTACCACTGCGGTTTTCGGCTGCGAGCTGACACGAGAAGTAATACGCAAAGGCAAAAGCAAGGAAAGAGCTGAGGTTGGCCAACTTTGCTGCGAATATGGCTGCTGTGGTGCCAAGTCCTGGCAACAAGCCAGTGTGGAAGTAGGCATTACTGCTGATCCACGTAATAATACAGATGGAATATGTGATGTAAGGTACATGGTGTGTCCCCACTATCGCTTCGTTCTTTTGTTTAAGGCGATAGCAATAGTAGAACAGCCACATTACAACAACAGCGACCGTTGCAAGCAGAGTGATGGCTTTAGCATAGAATATCGCCTCTAGCCCAAGATCAAACGTCTTCATATTATTTGCCACGCTGTATTTTTATTTTCACGGAGGCACCGTCTATAGTCTCGAAAGTTGACATGATTGAATGCCTTCAACATCAGTTCAATATTCCATAACCCGCGGTAAGTCAGTAAGTTCGTTTCGTTCAAGTCACAAGACCCTAGCGGCAAGTATGCTTGTGGTTCGATAGCCTTGTAAAAATCGAGTATCAAAGGTTGATCTATAATGGTGAAACCAATTTTATAGCCCGCTTGATGTAACAAGTTGAGCATCTCTTTTTGAGCAAGATAAAGGAAGTAGACTTTTTGTTGAATATTTCCACTCACGGTTAGGCGTAGAATTTCACATACAGCTTGTATTTCGGCTAATTGTAATTGGAACTTATTATCGAACTCTGGAATAGAGTCACACTTTGATAGGGCCGGCGGAGTAAAAATATGTAGCTCTGCAAGTCCTTCATAGCCACGTCTGGATAAACTGTACTTCCATTTGTCGTTACAGAAAGGGGGGGCGTAGCTTAGCCAAGTTTCATATTTTGACCAATCTTGAATTAGGGCTGAAGAGACTAGGGTTGGAAAGGCTTCATCTGTTGGGTGTTTGAGTAGAATAAAGTGCTTACCTGTTTGTGATAAGTGGAGTAAAGGTAGCATCTCATACCACTTCTCACCTTTAATAAAAACCTCAAGGTTGCTTAAAGCAATAGCATCGCTGATTGGTAGTCCTTGAGGGCGAGTTGGCGTTTGTACTATGAGTTGACTATTTTCTATTTGGTCAATGATCACACCATAGTAAGCACTATCTTTAATGGGTAGATCCATAGGATAAAGGGCATGGGTGCTTAATGGTAATTTTGCTTTGATTGCGGAAATTTCACATTCACACCAAAAGTCCAACCAATGTATATAGCATTGCCCTACAGCTTCCTCTAAGAGAGCAACCTCTGTGGATAAGGTATTTGGATAGCGCTGAATCAGATCGCGGTAGTCCATCACTTCAAACATTACTGAGTCGCTTTTTGCTTGATGTTCAGGGAAAAGCAATTCTAATTGGTTTCGACGATATTCTGTCACGGTTTTGAAAAGAGCTGTGCGCTGTTGTGGTTGATAAGTGTGGAGTACGAGTTCAACCAGTGCGTGTTGTTTTTTTTCGATAGGCAGGCTGCTAGCCAACAGTGAACCTAAAGACGACATTAATTCCATGTAGTGAACCGCCTAAGTTTATCTAATTATTTTTATGTGACTTGTACCCGTTTATGATAGATGTATCTATGGCTGATGTTTGAGAGTAGTTACTTTATAAAGTTGTCCTAACTTTTTGTGCGTTTAGTTTCTCAAAAACAAGCTGCATTTAAAGTGGGAGTTTACTACTTGTACTAATCCTAAACAACATGGTTTCGCCATTTTTCAATCAATTCATGAACCCCTAAATTAGTGTATTCTCAAATACTTACTTGTCTGCTTATTGTCCGGCTTTGGTTTTCTGACAGTGCTCTGTATTTACAGATTAGTTACAACATAATTTCTGATGAAGTGATGACATTCGAGGTTTAAGCTTGTCTGCATATGAAACATCATTGCGGGTAACGCCTCGTGAATGACAGAGGTAGAGAGAATTTATGAAGAAAGTACGATTAACATCATTACTTGGAGTAGCAACTTTGTTTAGTGTCGCTGTGTTAGCAGGATGCAGTCAGAAATCTGAGGTTCCAGCTCAATCACAAGAGAATGCGAACCCTATCTGCAGCACTAAAAACCTGACGGGTGGTTGGTCGCAAAGTGATATCACACCACAAGCTAAGCAAGCTTTAAATGCAGTTCTTGGCCAAATGAACACTTCAGCTGAGCTAAAGCAGATTCTGAGTGTGCGAACTCAGGTTATCGCGGGTTTGAATTACGCTATTGAGTTTGAAATGGATAATGGTGAAGTGTGGAATACCGTTGTGTATCGCTCACTACAAGGTGACATTGAAATGACGCAACCTGCACAGCAAGGTCGTCTGTGTCCATAGATCAACTGGTCCATAAATTTACTGGTCTATTGATTAACTAGCATGTGAATAACTTCGCACATAAAAAATGGCTCCTAATTAGGAGCCATTTTTATTCTACTTAGAGGCGTTTTTAAACGTTACTAGTTTGCCAATGCGGGTTCCGATAACTCTTGAACACAAGCTCGGCTGATGTCTTCATCAATGTAGGCCATCCCAAGTTTATTCAGATAGTCCATACGATCGGCTGAGCGAAGCTCGATGTCGGGGCCTGCAATGTTGTTCTCTTGATAGATCTCGGTGAGGTGAGACATGAATTGCTCGCCAACACTCATCATCAACAGGCTCATTGCGCCAACGTCCGGTCTGACTTTTGCTTGTTGTTTTTCAGATAGATTGACTGCTAATACGATAGGTTGCTCTTCACCCTCAAAACGAGTGCTGCGCTCGCGAATGGTTTGCTGAGCCCAGTAATACGCCAGTTCTTTACTCTGGGTGAGAAACACTGGTTCAACCGATTCGGTGTAGTTGTTACCGATGGTCGCCATGGTTTTTGAAGCGGCTTCATTGAGCGCTTTGTCTCCAGAGCGCTTTAGCCCTTGACCTTGAATAGACGCGAGTAAAGCTGAAGATGTGCCGTGATACCAAGTATCACCCGTTGCGAAACCATTTTCTGATAACAGTGTTTTTGCATCTTGTAGGTGTGTCGGTATTGAAGTCATAGGCACTCTCAAAAAATAAGAATCTCAACAAATAGGAATCTGAACAAATATGTATACAGTTAGCTTAAACAGAAGTTGTTCGGTTAACCGTGGTGTGGAACACAAATCTGAGGCTTTGAGATAAAGCTGGCAGTAGTAGCTTTATCTCAAAGCCTTCCCCCGGATCTTACCTAAGTAAGAGAGAAGGGCGGGGGAGGCTTTAGCGTTAGCGATTAATCAAATTGATTAGACGTATTCGCTTCACCCGCTGCTTTTAGTGCATTTTCACCAGCAAAGTATTCTTTGTGGTCATCACCCATGTCTGAACCAGACATGTTTTGGTGTTTAACACATGCGATACCTTGGCGAATCTCTTTACGTTGAACATTAGCAACGTAGCCCAACATGCCTTGGTCACCGAAGTATTCTTTTGCAAGGTTGTCGGTAGACAGTGCTGCTGTGTGGTAAGTCGGCAGAGTAATCAAGTGGTGGAAGATACCCGCTTCGCGAGATGCGTCTGCTTGGAATGTACGAATCTTCTCGTCAGCGCTTGCAGACAGTTCAGTTTCATCGTATTCCGCACTCATTAGGCTTGCACGGTCGTAAGCTGATACATCTTTACCTGCTGCTGCCATTGCATCGTATGCTTGTTGGCGGAAGTTTAATGTCCAGTTGAATGATGGAGAGTTGTTGTAAACCAGTTTCGCATTAGGGTGAACTTCACGTACGCCGTCCATCATCTCTTTGATTTGACCGATGTGTGGTTTCTCAGTCTCAATCCAAAGAAGGTCAGCACCCGCGTTGATTGCTTCAATACAGTCGAATACACAGCGGTCTTCACCAGTACCTTCGCGGAATTGGTATAAGCCTGAAGGCAGACGCTTAGGACGAACTAGCTTGCCGTCACGATTGAAGCAAACATCACCTTCAGCCATATCTGCAACATCAATCTCTTCAACATCTAGGTATGAGTTGTAGATATCACCTTGGTCGCCAGGTTCTTTCACTACCGCGATTTCTTTTGTTAGGCCAGCACCTTGTGAATCGGTACGAGCAACAATGATGCCGTTGTCGATGCCTAGTTCAAGGAAAGCGTAACGAAGTGCGCGAAGTTTTGCGTGGAAGTCAGCATGAGGAACCGTTACTTTGCCGTCTTGGTGACCACATTGCTTCTCATCGGCTACTTGGTTTTCGATTTGTAGACAACATGCACCCGCTTCAATCATTTGCTTAGCCATTAGGTAAGTCGCTTCTGCGTTACCGAAACCTGCATCGATATCCGCAATGATTGGTACTACGTGTGTTACGTGGTTGTCGATTTTGTCTTGGATTTGGTCTTGTAGATTCACATCACCCGCTTCACGTGCTGCGTCTAGCTGACGGAACAAGCCACCTAGTTCACGAGCATCCGCTTGGCGTAGGAAGGTGTATAGCTCTTCTACTAGGCCAGCAACCGACGTTTTTTCATGCATAGATTGGTCTGGAAGTGGACCGAAGTCAGAGCGAAGTGCTGCTACCATCCAACCTGAAAGGTATAGGTAACGACGGTCTGTCTTGCCATCAAAGTGCTTCTTAATCGAAATCAGCTTTTGTTGGCCGATGAAACCGTGCCAGCAACCCAGAGACTGAGTGTATTGAGAGCTGTCTTCGTCGTAAGCCGCCATGTCTGCACGCATAATATCTGCCGTGTATTGCGCAATATCCAGACCTGTTTTGAATTTGTTTTGAGCTCGCATACGAGCTGCAGATTCAGGGTTGATTGCATCCCATGGAGCACCAGCAGCGCTTTTTGCAACTTCAATCTTTTCGATATCTTGTGTAATTTGCGACATAACTATTCCTTAGTTTCACGTGGACATGTTGGCCAATTTGGCGAGGTCATTCGATTTGGATTAAATCTAACCATGGACAAAGAATAACCATGCATGTGATAATTTTGTTAATTTATAGTTATTATATTCGGTATTTTTCTTATGAATATTGCTCGTATAGACCTTAATTTACTTGTGTATTTAGACATGTTGCTACGTGAAAGAAATGTAACACGAGCAGCAAATCAGTTAGGAATAACTCAGCCAGCCATGAGTAATGGCCTGCGTCGATTGCGCGATCTGTTTGAAGACCCGCTGTTGGTGAGAACTAGTGAAGGGATGATACCGACCGAGCGAGCACATAAACTGCAACCATTGATTAGAAACATCTTGGCTAATGTAGAAAAGACATTGCAGCCGACCACGGAGTTTAATGCAGAAGACAGTGAGCGTGTGTTTCGTATCATGGCGAGTGACTATGCTGAGTCGACCATTATTCAGCCGCTATTGAAAAAGTTGAGCGAGATAGCACCGAAAATACGCTTGGATATTATGACGCCAAGTGACGTGAGTTATCAGGATGTGGAGCAAGGCACTGTTGACATTATCATCAACCGTTTTGACGACATTCCACAGTCGTTCCATCAGATGAGCCTTTGGCACGACGGGTTCTCTTGCCTATTTAGTTGTGATAACCCGATAGCGGACAACTTCGATATTTTGTCTTATCTAAAGGCGCAACATATCTGGGTAAGTAAGACGGGTATGGGCACCGGCGTTGGGATTAACCCAAGCGAAGCGCAAAAGCTTGGTTGGATAGATGAAGCATTAATGCGCATTGGCAAAACGCGTAATATCACGGTGTTCACACGACACTACCTGTCGGCGATTCTCTTCGCTCAACAGAAGAACCTGATCCTGACCATTCCAACCAAAGCGGCACAATTGCAGCGCAATAATCCTCGGTTGTTAATCAAACCTGCGCCATTTGCTATTGAACCCTTTGAGGTGAAGATGGCGTGGAGTCCATTGTTACAAACCAATCCAGACCATCAGTGGATGCGCCGATTGATTAAAAGTGTCGCCAATGAAATAGAGAGTGGTGTGACGGAATAACACAGTTTGCAGGGTATTTTTTATATGAATATCCAGTATAACTGGCATAAATTAGCTAAATTTATGTCCGTTGCGTAAGTTTAAGTTAGTAAAGTAAATTTGAGCTAGTAACGTGAATTTAAGCCAGTTACGTAGATTTAATGAGTAGTCATCAGTTAGTTTGAGAGAGATTTTATGAGCAGTCGTATTCAACAGGGAAGCTTGAACATTGATAGCACCCTCTACCAATTAATTAATGAGCAGGTGATTCCTGGAACAAGCATTATCGCTGAAGACTTTTGGCAATCATTTGCAACCATCCTTGAAGATTTGGCTCCAAAGAACCGCGCATTGCTTATTAAGCGCGACGATCTTCAACATCAAATTGATGTTTGGCATCAAGAGCGTGCCGGACAAGCGCTAGATCCTGTGGAGTACAAAGAGTTCTTACAGCAGATTGGCTACTTAGTCCCTGAGGGCGAAGACTTTCAAGTTACCACTGCAAGCGTAGAGCCTGAAATTGCAACACAAGCGGGCCCGCAGCTCGTTGTGCCTATTATGAATGCACGTTTTGCACTTAACGCAGCTAATGCGCGTTGGGGCAGTTTATACGATGCGCTCTACGGAACCGATGTCATCAGTGAAAGTGATGGTGCAGAAAAAGGCGGAAGCTTTAACCCTGTACGTGGCGCTAAAGTCGTGAGCTACGCTCGAGGTTTCCTTGATGATGCTGCACCTCTCAACGGTGTTTCCCATAAAGACGTAACCAAATACAGCATCAGCAACGTCAGCATTGGCAATACACTGACAGCGACCTTAGACAACGGCGAAGAAGTCACTCTAATCGATCGCAACCAGTTCATTGGTTACCAAGGTGATGCAAGTGCGCCTTCAAGCATTCTGCTTAAGCACAACAATCTCCATATCGAAATTCAAATTGACCCGAGCGCGCCAATTGGCAGCGTTGATGTGGCTGGTATTAAAGATGTGCTGGTGGAATCGGCACTGACTACGATTATGGATTGCGAAGACTCAGTAGCGGCGGTTGATGGTGAAGACAAAGCACTGGCTTACCGTAACTGGTTAGGCTTGATGAAGGGTGATCTGCAAGAGTCGCTAGAGAAAAACGGCAAAACCATCGTTCGTAACCTCAACCCAGATCGTCAATACACCAGCGTGACGGGAGGCGAGATCTCGCTGAAAGGCCGCAGCATGTTGTTTATCCGTAATGTGGGCCATCTAATGACCAACCCTGCCATTATTGATGCTGACGGTAATGAAGTACCTGAAGGTATTATGGATGGCATGATCACTTCGCTAATCGCGATGCATGATTTAAAAGGTAACAGCGCGTACCAAAACTCGACCGCGAACAGCATCAATATTGTTAAACCTAAGATGCATGGTCCTGAAGAAGTCGCCTTCACCAATGAACTATTTGGTCGCATTGAAGATGCATTAGGTCTAGATCGATTCACGATCAAAGTCGGCATCATGGACGAAGAGCGTCGTACTTCGGTTAACCTTAAAGAATGTATTCGAGCGGCTAAAGATCGTGTTGTGTTCATCAACACAGGTTTCTTAGACCGAACGGGTGATGAGATTCACACCAGTATGGAAGCGGGACCATTCGCTCCTAAAACACAGCTGAAAACCATGACTTGGATTGGCGCATACGAAGATCAGAACGTTGATCTTGGCTTAGCTTGTGGCCTGCAAGGTAAAGCCCAGATTGGTAAAGGCATGTGGCCAGAGCCGGACAACATGGCGAAGATGATGGATGCGAAAATCGGACACCCACAAGCGGGTGCAAATACCGCTTGGGTTCCTTCTCCAACTGCCGCGACTTTGCATGCTTTGCACTATCACAAGGTGAGTGTTCCTAGCCGTCAGAAAGAGCTTCGTGAACGTGTGAGAGCGAACGTCGACGATATCCTGACTATCCCGCTACTAGGTAATCAAAAGCTGACTGCTAAAGATATCCAAAATGAATTGGACAACAATACTCAAGGTATTCTTGGCTACGTAGTTCGTTGGATTGACCAAGGAGTCGGTTGTTCGAAAGTGCCAGATATTAACGATGTAGGGTTAATGGAAGACCGAGCGACATTGCGTATTTCAAGCCAACACATCGCTAACTGGCTACGTCACGGTATTTGCGAGGAAGCCCAAGTAATGAAAACCATGAAGCGCATGGCAGCTGTGGTTGATGAGCAAAACTCTGGGGATCCAAGCTACCAAAACATGGCGCCAGATTTTGAAAATAGCATCGCTTTCTCAGCGGCTTGCCAGCTGGTATTCGAAGGTTGCGCTCAACCTAGTGGTTATACCGAGCCAGTGTTGCATGCGATGCGACTGAAGCTAAAAGGAACCGCACAATAAATAATAAAAGAAGTACCTCTTTTTGAACCGAGCCCAAGGTGCCGCGCTTTTATAGCGCGGCTTTTTTTTGATTCATTTTTGTGGTGGGAAAGGTGGGGAGTGGGGCAGGTTAGTGATCACTAAGACTTAATTATTTCTGAGCCCTAATCACTGCCGAAACCTAGTTACTACCAAAGCACAGATACTTGATATCCATGTATTCATCAATGCCTTCTTTTGCGCCTTCACGGCCAATACCTGATTGCTTAACACCGCCGAAGGGCGCGACCTCGGTTGAGATGAGGCCATCATTAATACCGACCATACCGTACTCAAGTGCCTCTGCGATGTTCCATACTCGATGAATGTTCTGACTGTAGAAGTACGACGCTAATCCATAAATGGTGTCGTTTGCAATCTCAATAAGCTCTTCGTCTGTCTCGAATTGCATCACAGGAGCGACAGGACCGAAGATCTCTTGTTGAACGATGTCCATGTCGTGTTTCACGTCTTTAAGAACCACAGGCTGAATGAACAAGCCGTCAAGCGCTTGAGTTGGGGTGACAGGCTGCGCACCTTGCTCAATCGCTCGGTCAATCAACCCTTGGATGTTTTGTTTCGCCCTTTCACTGATAACCGGGCCAATAGTGACGCCTTCATCTAATCCGTTACCGATTTTAAGCTGCTGAACGGCTTGGTCGAATTTTGCTACAAACTCGTCATGCACCTTGTTATGAACGTAGAAACGGTTCGCACAAACACAGGTTTGGCCTGCATTACGGAATTTTGAAGCCATTGCGCCTTGAACGGCAGCGTCGATGTCTGCATCGTCAAACACAATAAAAGGTGCGTTGCCACCGAGCTCCATTGAGGTGCGCTTGATGCCTTTTGCCGCTTGAGCCATCAAGATACTGCCCACTCGAGTCGAGCCTGTGAAAGAGATTTTTTTGATCAGTGGATGAGAAGTGAATAGGGTGCCAACTTGCTCAGGGCTGTCGCCAAGCACCACTTGTAATAGATCTTTCGGGATACCCGCTTGATAAGCCAGTTCAACCACAGCAAACGCAGAAAGCGGTGTTTCATCTGAAGGTTTTACGACAAAGCTACAACCAGCAGCTAGGGCAGGAGCTGCTTTACGAGTGATCATTGCAATAGGGAAGTTCCATGGCGTAATTGCACACGCGACTCCAATAGGCTGCTTGATGGTCACCAAGCGTTTGCCAGCGACTGTGCTAGGAATAGAATCACCATAAGTACGCTTGGCTTCTTCTGCGAACCACTCAATAAAGCTCGCGCCATACACGACTTCGCCTGTTGCTTCTGCTAACGGTTTACCTTGTTCAATGGTCATTAGGCGAGCAAGATCTTCTTTGTTTTCAAGGATCAGTTGGTGCCAACGGTGCAGTGATGCAGCACGAGATTTAGCTGGAACCTTGGCCCACTCTTTCTGTGCAACATGAGCACGTTCAATCGCGTTTGCTAACTCTGCTTGTGATGAAATAGGTGCGTGTCCGACGAGTTCACCTGTCGCTGGATTTGTGACTGCAACTGCGTTGTTCGCTTCTGTCACCATAAAAGAGAGTAAGTGCTGGTTCTTAATGTTTAGCATCGTGATTCCTTTGTTGTGATTACTTTAGACGTGTTGCTTATGTGCGGGGTGGCGTGTGTTGAAATGACTTCGACCAAATGTTGATTGGTCGAAGATTGTGGTTACTACTCAATAATACAGTGTTTCTTGTTTTCAAGATGAAACACCTACCCTTTTTCTTGAAATGATTACCATAGCGCTGCGTGTTGACTGTGATTGAATCGGTTATTACACAAAATCAAACAACACGTAAAAGTGTGTCTAATGAGCTCTCAGCCCAATTAGATAAAGGGCTAGGGGCGGAAATTCCGGTTTGTGTAAAAAATCAATTTAGTAAAATTCACACTGTGAAATTTTTGTTGTGAAATTGTTTAAAAAATACAAGTAGTATGAAATACATGGAAGCCACACAGTAAAGAACACATTTGAAAAGGGTCAATCAGGATTTTTGACCTACATGAAATTCAAAGCCGTAAGAGGGAAAGATTATGAATATGCTGACACTAGACAAAACAGAACTTCACAGAAACCATTCAACATTTATTGCTGAAGCTGTCTTTGCCGTAGAAATGGTGAAAGCAGACAAGCAACTCGAAAAACAAAAAATGGCGAAACAGTTGCTTGATACTCTATTTCCTTTAGAGGCGGGTTCACACGAAGATGCAGTGAGCTACGAGATTGATTATCGACATGTTCAGGTTTACTTCAAAAACGGCGAGCACACCGGCCTGAAAAGAGCGAAGCACTTTGTCGCTTATGCGGGTGATAAATCTAAACCATCGTCAATTCTATTTCGAGACGAGAGCGGGACTCATGTTGAAGTGACGATAGGTGCTCGCAAAGGAACTGGTAATTTAGAGTTGGTGAACATCGAAGACATTCAATTAGAGACATGCACCACGTTTGGCCAAACTGAAGCGAACCTCTCTTCTGGTATTCGCCACTGGGTTAGCTTAGTGAAGGGTGATGAAAGCGGCCGACCAAGCGCATCGAGTGAAGATAAAGAGTTCACTGAAAAGAATGGCGAAGATTACAACCTAGGCTTTTGCTTCGCGATTTAATGTACTGCCTTTGAAATGTGCAGTTCTGTGGCGAGAAGCGTAGCAAGACATAGCACTGACATTTAAATACTGATTTCTCTTTTACCTTTGGTAATTTCCCCGCCCCTATAGCGGGGCTTTTTTATTAGAGCTATAAATAAATCAGGCTATTGTTAATATTATCTGTAGAAAGTTTGCATGAGATTTTACGGTGCGTCATTTTAATTTAACATGTTGTATTTTAATGTTTTTGTCTGTTTGTTTTATTCTGCTTTTATTGGGTTAACTATCACTATCAATGGTAGTCTGGGTAACTATTGAGCTAAAACTCAGTCAAAATGCTTCGACCTGTGCTATAATGCGCGCCTTGGGATTGAGCCAGTAAGTCCATTTTTCACCAACCATTGTGATTTTTATCGCCTCTATTTAGGTGGTGCGGCGAGCCAATCAAGTAGTAATTGGATATGGAGAGCGTCCTTATATTCGTTGATTCGGATATGTGAACATCATAATTTATGAGTTTTAAATCAAAAAAATACAGTATCGATTCTACTGACTATCAAGTTGGTCAAGATAACGTCAGTAAATGGGGCATGGATGTCCACAACACCGTCTTCATAGCCTCAGTAGGCTTATCTCTTCTCTTCATCATCACTCTTCTTGCTCTTCCTCCAGCAGACGCTAAAGCTGCTATTGATTCTATTAAGGGTGCTGTTTTATCAAAGTTTGACTTCCTGTTTATGTGGGGAGCTAACATCATGCTAGCGTTTGCTGTTGTTCTAGCATTTTCACCGTTGGGCAAGATTCGTCTAGGTGGCGAAGATGCGACGGCGGACTATTCGATGTCATCTTGGATTGCGATGTTATTCGCAGCCGGTATGGGTATCGGGCTTATTTTCTGGGGTGTTGCTGAGCCAACCGCGTTCTTCACGAACTGGTTCGGAACACCATTAGATGCGGAACCTTTTACAGAAGCAGGCCGTGAACTGGCACTTGGTGCAACCGTATTCCACTGGGGCTTTCATGCATGGGCTATCTATGGCATGACGGCGCTTTGTCTAGCGTACTTTGTTTACAACAAAGGCTTACCGCTATCAATGCGTTCTGTGTTTTACCCAATACTGGGTGAACGAGTTTGGGGTAAAACAGGTGATGTGATCGACGTACTAACGGTACTGGTTACTCTGTTTGGCCTTGCGACTTCATTGGGCCTAGGTGGTACGCAAGCAGCAAGTGGTATTAGCCACGTGTTTGGCTTGGAAAACAACATCTACCTTCAGCAATCTATTATCGTTTTGATTATGGGTTTGGCGATCATCTCTGTTATGCGTGGCATGGACGGTGGTGTTAAGTTCCTAAGTAACCTGAACATGGTTATAGCGTTCGTATTCCTTGGTCTTATCGCTGTATTGAACTTTACGACAGTGCTTGATTCTGTGGCGACTGCGGCAACGGGCTATGTGAAAAACATCGTAGCTTTGAGCCAAAGTGCGGGTCGTGAAGACACAACATGGCTGCATGGCTGGACTGTGTTCTACTGGGCATGGTGGGTTGCGTATGCACCATTCTTCGGTATGTTCGTAGCGCGTATTTCTAAGGGCCGTACGGTTCGTGAGTTCCTACTTTGCGTACTGATTATCCCAACATTGGTGACGTCGGCTTGGATGTCGATCTTCGGTGGTGTGGCTATCGAGCAAGTAATTAACCATGTGGGACAACTTGGCCTCGACCAAGGCATTACAGACGTATCTCTAAGCTTGTTCTACATGCTAGATGCTTACTCGTTCGGTAGCATTCTGTCAGTTCTCGCGGTCGCACTGATCATTGTGTTCTTCGTTACAACGTTAGACTCAGGCTCTATCGTTATCGATGGCATGACGGCGGGTGGTAAGCTTGAAGTTCCTGTTAAACAGAAAGTGGTTTGGGCGGTTATCTCAGGTGCTATCGCAATGGTAATGCTGTGGATTGGTGGTACTCAATCTATCCAAGCTCTGCAATCGATCACGATCATTGCTGCACTGCCGTTTACGATCATTCTTCTGATTGGCTGTTTTAGCTTGTTGAAAGGTCTACTGACTGAAGTAGATAAAGGACAAGAAAACGTTAGCGAAACCGCTAAATAAAGTAATCGAGTATGGGGAGTATATAGTTCGCTAATTACTCCTTATTCAGTGTTATTTCAAAGCTCTCTTGTACTGTGTGCAAGGGAGCTTTTTTATGCCCAAGAAGAAATCAAAGACAAGTAGAAAAGATAAAAAAAGAGCCACAAGTGAATCGTCACTTATGGCTCTTTTTAGTTTTAGGGAGCAGCTATTAGCTAATAGCTTACGCGTTCAGTTCGTGCTGAATAACGTAATCCAGAGCACCGACTACAGCAGCAACTTGAGCGTCATTACACTCTTCGTCAGTCACTTTGTCGCTGTCTGGGTAAACCTCTGTGGTTGTTCCGTACTTACAGTCGGTCACGCCGCCACATAAGCCAAGCTTCTTCATTGGGTAGTTGATCACACCGTGTTGAGTGACGTCTGAACCAATGATCTTGCCTTCGTCATCCGCAGGCGCAATATGCGTTACTTGCTCTACTGATTTAATTACAGCTTCTTGGAATTCTGGTTGCGGGTTTTCAGTATCGCCAACCGTGTAGAAACCATCTGGAATCATACCTTCGATGTACTCAATACCATCACGAGCTGCGAGTGCTGGTCGGAATTCAGTTTCATCAGAGTCTGTTGTCTCATGTAGGTCAACGTGAACCAATACTTCTGGCAAAGAGGCCACTAAAGCTCGTAGGTTTGCTGATTCTTCTGCTGGCGTACCGTCATAGAAAGAGCGGTTTGGATCGACAGCATTTGGGTTCCAACGGTTGATCACCTCGTAACCCCAAGGGCTTACACAAGGTGCTACTACAATGTTGAAGTGCACTGTGTATTTCTCTGCTTGGGTCGCTGCAAATTTGATAGCGCCATGCACACCACTGGTTTCGTAACCGTGAACGCCACCTGTAACGAGAATGGTCGGCTTTGACTCGTCCCAGTTTTTGCTCTTAATTACAAAAAGTGGGAAGCGAGCTTCGTCGTAGCTCAGTGCACCGTATTGTTCGATATCAAAACGGTCTGCAAGTGCTTTAATCTTTGGCACAACTTCTTGTTGATATTCACGCTTAACCGTTCTTTGAGCAAACCATGCTTCACGTTCTGCTTGTTGCCACTTTTGTCCCGGTTTACCGATAGGGTAGGTGTAAGTACTTTCCATTGTTTTTATCTCTGTGGGGTAAGTTGCGATTGAGTGAGAATAATCAGCAGAAGAGTATCGTGCAACTCTTATTGAGTGGACTTATGTTACAAGCGATTGGTATTTTTAATGTTGTTTATGGATAGCCTCGTTTGCTGTGCTGCTTTTTTTGTAATGAGTTTTTCCTTTTTCTAGGTTATATCAAATGCTAACGTCCGATACCGAAATCGGTGCTTTCTATAAAACTAGTGTTGCACTGGTGAAGCAAGGGAAGGTAAGTCCTGCTTTGTCAATTTTCCTTGCTCATCAGTTAAAGCACAGACCGTATTTCGACCATTTTCTTTTGCGTAATATAAGGCTTCATCCGCGCGTTTAATCATACTGGGAACCTTGTCTTCAGCCCAAAGTTCAGACAGCCCAAAACTTGCTGTCAGATTGGCACTTTGCTGTCGCCAAAACTTGGTCTCTTCGATAATTATTCGTAACTTCTCAGCTACCTTACATGCTTCACCGATACGGGTATCAGGCAATACAATCAAGAACTCTTCGCCGCCATAGCGGAACGGTATATCTGCGGCTCTAAGGTTGTGTTGGAGAATGATGCCTATTTTTTTCAATACTTGATCGCCAGTCTGGTGACCATGTTGATCGTTGACCTGTTTAAAGTGGTCGATATCGAGAATGATCACCGATAAGGGGTGATGATGCCTTACGCTGCGCATCCATTCTCGTCTTAACATTTCATTCATAGCGCGGCGATTATACAACTGGGTTAAGCTGTCTTTCATTGATGAGCTATAAAGTGATTGCATCAATCTGGCGTTTAGAAGCCAGTTGTAAGTGAAGCCGATCGTGCTAAGCAAAATAGCAGTCATGATGAACGCAAGTTGATGGATGCTACTTGCTTGTAAAAAGTCGTCAATATTAGGTTCCTTAAGGGTTATCCAGATCCTAACTAGCATGAAAATAGAGTGAGCACTGAATACACTCATCAATAGTACAAGCGCTGCTTTGACATCAGCGACAGTGCCTGTTTTTATGACCAATACACTGGCCACAGTACATAACGTGATATAAAAACTCATCGTTATCACTCTCGCATTGGTTGATGCATCGTAGAGGGTGAAGTAAATCAAGGTAACGATGACGACTGGTAATCCCAAGAAAACGCAAACGCTATAGAGCGAGGGCGATTGTCTTAATTGAGTCAGGCTAAACACCATTGAAGCGAATCCGCCGGCTATTGCCATATTTGATGTTATTTTTGAGAGCCAAGGTGAAATGTGGGAGCCAAAGCTCAGTAATGAAAACCCTACCATTAATAAAAATATGGCACAGAAAAAACTGCGCATTCCTAGAATACGAGCTTGGCTTTGTTGTTTGATTACTAGACCGATACAGTACGTACCAGACAAAAACACCATAATTAAACACAAAGTTCGAATATCTAAGTCTAGAGTCATATTTTACCGCTGATTTTTAACCGTACTTTTTGGGTGGTTATAAGGTAAGGTTAGGCGCTAATTGCCTAGAATCAAGGGTATTAAGAGATAATAAAAAAGCCCTTCACTTATGTGAAGGGCTTAGTGTTTTATAAGTTGTAATGAGCGCTTAAGCTTTACAACATCGGACTACTATTTTACAGCCCAAGCAATCGTTTCACCGCCACGGATTGGCACAACGATGTCTGAACCGAAAGGCATGGTTTCAGCAACATTCCACTCTTCTTTAACGAGCGTGATTGTGTCTGCATTATGTGGCATGCCGTAGAAATCCGGACCATTGTGGCTTGCAAACGCTTCCAAGTTCTCAATCTTGCCTTCTAAATCGAATACTTCAGCGTACAGTTCAACCGCAGCGTGTGCTGTGTAAGAACCTGCACAACCACATGCTGACTCTTTAGCGCCTTTCGCGTGTGGCGCAGAATCGGTACCCAAGAAGAACTTCTTGCTACCGCTTGTTGCCGCTTCGATAAGTGCTAACTGGTGTGTGTTGCGCTTAAGGATAGGTAGGCAGTAGAAATGTGGCTTAATGCCGCCAACCAGCATGTGGTTACGGTTGTAAAGCAAGTGGTGAGCTGTGATGGTTGCCGCTACGTTCTCGTTAGCGTTCTTAACGAAAGTCGCTGCATCTGCAGTCGTGATGTGCTCTAGAACGATCTTCAGGTTAGGGAAGTCGTTAACAATCGGTGCTAGAACTGTGTCTAGGAACTCTTTTTCACGGTCGAAGATATCAACATCGTGAGCCGTTACTTCACCGTGTACAAGCAGCAACATACCCACTTCTTGCATCGCTTCTAACACGTGGTAAATCTTTTGAGCTGAAGTTACGCCTGAATCCGAGTTTGTCGTCGCGCCAGCAGGGTATAGCTTCGCCGCTACAACAGCGCCAGACTCTTTCGCTTTGCGAATTTCGTCAGGTGTTGTGTTGTCTGTTAGGTAAAGTGCCATTAGAGGCTGGAACTGTTCACTTGGTTGCTCTGCCATGATGCGTTCACGGTAAGCAAGAGCCATTTCGGTATCGGTTACCGGTGGGATGGTGTTTGGCATGATTAACGCTCGACCATTGTAGCGGCTGATATCGCGAACTGTATCTTTTAATACTTCGCCATCACGTAGATGAACGTGCCAGTCGTCAGGACGAGTAATCGTAAGTTGTGTCATTGAAGGCTCCCACCATTTAAAGTGTTATGTAGTTGGAGCCTAAACTCAGCGAAATCTGTGAAAGCAATCGCTTACGTTTAGGCGACAGGATGATAGTGGAAAAGCACTTTCATTTCATCCTATTTTTAACTCTTCAGGGTTAGGAGCTTGTTTTTATGGATATTTTATTCGGTATCTATTTGTTAATAAGGGTTAGCGGGTGGCTACCCACAGACCATGGATCATTCCTGGAACCCAGAAGAAGAAGGTCAGGACGATGTTAATCAGCAAATCTTTACCTGCACCGCGAGCGAAGAACACACCAACGGGCGGAAGCAATACACATAAAATGATAATGACGAGTTTGTTCATGATAAATCCTTTTTATTCAATGAAAGTTCAATGCGATAACCGTGTTCATATTATAGAACGTATAGAGAGTGTTAATGCATTGCTGTCTTAATGTATACAAGGCAGTGATTTAAACATCTCAAGATATTAGCTTAGTATCAAGTGTTTAATGCCTGCCAGTTTATCTATTTATAACCATTTGTTAGCATTGGGACAAACAACAAAACATTGGAATCGTTATGTCGCAGTCACCTTTAGATCAAGCTCCCTCTTTATCTCAAATCAATGTGTTTCCGGTTAAATCAGTGGGCGGGATCGCACTCTCTTCTGCTTGGGTCGAAAAACAGGGTCTTACTTTCGACAGACGTTTTATGTTGGCACTGGCTGATGGCTCAATGGTGACAGCGCGTAAGTATCCGAAAATGGTCAAGGTATCTTCAAGCCTGCAACCAGACGGTTTGATCTTTACTTATGAAGGTAAAGAGCCGCTGCGTCTAAAGTATGCAAATTTCAAGATGCAAGAAGCACCAGCAACGGTTTGGAAAGACAATTTTACGGCTTACACCACCAATGATGAAGCCGATGATTGGTTCAGTGATGTGCTCGGAGTTCGTCTTGAGTTGCTGTTTTCTGGTGAGCAATCGAATCGAGTGCGTGAAAAGCTTGGCCATAATGTCAGTTTCGCTGACGGCTATCCAATGTTAGTGATCAGCCAAGCCTCTCTAGATGAGCTTAATCGCCGCAGCCCTGAAGTTCACTCTATGGATCAGTTCCGGACCAACTTTGTTGTTTCGAATACAGAAGCTTTTGCTGAAGATGGTTGGAAGCGTATCCGTATCGGTGAGGTTGAGTTCGAAGCGGTGAAGCCTTGCGAGCGTTGTATCCTAACGACAGTTGATGTTGAGCGTGGCGAATTTAGATCAACAAAAGAGCCTCTTAATACCTTCTCTACATTCAGAGCTAACGAGCGTGGTGGCGTTTTCTTTGGTCAGAATCTTGTGGCTAAAAATGAAGGTTTGGTTAAAGCGGGTGATGTGGTTGAAGTACTCGAAACCAAAGAGAAAGAACACTATGAAGACACTTGGGTTGAGTCGTTACATTTAACGTGTGTTGAGCGTGAAGAGATCGCTCGTGACTTTACGACCTTTTGGTTAGAGCCTGCCAAAGAAAACCATTCATTGCCAAGTTATCAGCCAGGGCAACATCTGCCGATTGAGATGGTGATTGATGGCGAGAAGGTTTCTCGTCGTTACACGTTATCTTCTAGCCCTTCACGAGCGGGTCGTTTAGCGATTTCAGTGAAGCGAGTGGACGATGGTCAAATCTCTAACTGGTTAAATGATCACTTTCAAGTGGGTGATACTTTGGTTGCTCAGAATCCAGATGGTGCGTTCTACTTAGAAGCGAATCCAACTCATCCGTTACTGCTTTTGTCTGCAGGCAGCGGCATTACTCCAATGTTATCGATGCTTCGTTACTTAGCCGACCATGGTCAAATTGATGATTTGGTTTTCTACCATCAATGCAGCAGTGAAGAAGACATCCCTTATCAAGCTGAAATTGATAAGATCGCCAGTGAGCATGCGGGTCTTCGTGTGATTTATTCATTAAGCCAACCAACCAAAGAGTGGGATGGTTTATCTGGGCGTCTAAGCGTGTCGCATGTCGCTAAAGTTGAAGAGTTACACAAGCGTCAAGCGTTCGTGTGTGGCCCTGACGGCTTTATGGATAATGCTAAGAAACTGCTGATTCAAATGGGGCTCAACCCTCAGCATTACCATCAAGAAGCGTTTGGTGTCGCTCAGTCAACAGAAGAGACGGTGAAGCAGCTACAGTTAAGTGTGAACGGCTACCTGTTCGAAGGTAATAATCAATCAACCTTGCTAGAGCAAGCGGAGTCGGCGGGGGTGTCTATTGCTTCAAGTTGTCGTGCGGGTTTCTGCGGTGCTTGTAAAGTGACGCTTGAGTCCGGACAAGTTCATCAACCGGATGTCCCTGCATTGCAAGATCATGAACGTAATATGGGGCAGATCTTGGCGTGTTGTAGCGTGCCTCAAACCGATATCGAAGTTGTAGATTAACGACTCGTGAGATCATTACGAAAAACGCATTAAAGAACACTAAATAGAAAAGGCCGGAAGTTCGTAAATGAGCTTCCGGCCTTTTTGATTCTGAGCTAATTCAAAGATTAATCGTAGATCGTTGGGATTGGTTGACGCTTGTGCTGTGTTGCTTTGTAGATGCCAACTAAGCGATCGGATACGTCTTGAGGTACTGTTTTACCTTCAAGGAAATCATCGATTTGATCGTAAGAAAGGTTCAATGCTGCTTCATCGGCTTTCTGTGGATCAAGCTCTTCTAGATCAGCAGTGGGTACTTTCTTAACAAGTTGCTCTGGAGCGCCCAACGTTGCTGCAAGCTCACGAACTTGGCGTTTGTTCAAACCAAATAGTGGTGCTAAATCACATGCGCCGTCACCGTGCTTAGTGTAGAAACCAGTGATGTTTTCCGCTGAGTGGTCAGTACCAATCACCAGACCGCCAACGTAACCAGCAATTTCGTATTGTGCGATCATGCGAGCACGAGCTTTCACGTTGCCTTTCACAAAATCGATTTTTGCTGAATCTGTTGGTAGTAGACCTGCGCCTTCAAGAGCAACGTGAGATGCAGCGTGAAGCCCATCAACACCCGCTTTAATGTTGACAGAAACAGATTGAGAAGGCTGAATGAAAGAGAGAGCAAGCTGTGCTTCGTCTTCATCTTTTTGTTCACCGTAAGGTAGACGAACCGCGATGAATTGGTAGTCGTCGCTACCAGCGCTTTCATTTAGGCTATCAACGGCCATCTGTGCCAAGCGGCCACAGGTTGTTGAGTCGACACCACCACTGATACCAAGGATCAGTGATTTGCATCCTGACTGTTGAAGTTTCGTTTTGATAAACTCCACACGACGAGTCACTTCGAAGTGAGGGTCAATTGAAGGTAGTACGCGCATTTCGTCACGAATTAACTGTTCCATTCGTATTCCTTTCCTGCAAGCAAATTAAAAATCTAGTGTTATCATACCTAAATCATCCGATTTAAAAACCTCTTTGCACAAGCTTAGAAAGAGAAGGCAGTAATAAGTAATGGAAAAAGTAGCCATTTTCGGTAGTGCGTTTAATCCACCGAGTTTAGGGCATAAAAGTGTGATTGATTCATTGGCTCATTTTGACAAAATCCTGCTCGTTCCAAGTATTGCCCATGCTTGGGGAAAAGAGATGCTAGACTTTGATACGAGATGTCAGTTAGTTAACGCATTTATTAGCGATCTTTCATTGGATCAAGTGGAGCTTTCTTTGGTCGAAAAGAGCCTATTTACTCCAGGTGAAAGCGTAACGACTTATGCGGTGCTCAGCGCACTTCAGAAGTTACATCGTGATGCGGAACTCACGTTCGTTATAGGTCCTGACAACTTCTTTAAGTTCTCATCTTTTTATAAATCAGATGAGATTACTGAGCAGTGGTCTGTAATGGCTTGCCCTGAAAAAGTGAAAATTCGTAGTACTGATATCCGCAATGCGCTGATAAGTGGAAGCGATGTTGCAAAACTGAGTACAAAGTCAGTTACAAAGATATTGCAAGATAGTGGACTGTATACAATAATGTAGATTCACTCACTCAAGAGGTCTGATGACTATGCTAAAGCGCGCGATACCAGCGACGGTGATCATTGCAGCATGCAGTTTACCTGCATATGCTGAGTGTGATTTTTTTAGCCTAGATTCGGTAATGCTGACTTCTGATGACGAAAATAGCTGTTTGGATTTCTCTACTAGCCTTGAATCTTTCGGTCAACGTATGATTGAGCTCAGTGGGTTAAGTGAAGATGAACCTGAATCAAAGCCAGACTATTGGTCTGATTGGGTTATTCAAAGCAAAGATGCGCCTTTGTTAACTCAGAGCCTTGAGTCTAACTATGTTGGTCTCGGTATGTGGTTTCCAGAAGAGCTAGAAGATGAACAGTATAATATGTCGACAGAAGAGTGGTTGATGAACCATGGTCTTCAGCTGAGCATAGGTTTTGGTGATAAAGTAGAAGGGCAGCCGCGTATGCGTTTTGATTACCGTTGGCATGACTCTAGTGATGCAGACTTAATGATGCAGGTTGAGCTGCCATTCTAGACAGGTAGTTCATTCTTTTCTGTCTAAGTGCTAAGAATTAAAAAAGCCGCGAAAACTGAGTTTTTGCGGCTTTTTAGTATTTGGCTTGCTAGTTTTAATACCAGCTCTCACTTACCGCCAAGCTATAAATCTTCACCAAACACGAGCATGCACAGTTGCTCGAACTCTTCTTCTTTACCTGAGAACAGGTCATCAATCACAAGAGTACGTTTCTGACCTGATTGCATGCGTTTCTTCGCCTCGCGCATTACCATCACCAATGTGTGCTCTTGCGGTAAGTTCGAATCATCAACATTCCATTGATTGAATCGCTGAGACAGAGCACTTTCACAAAGCAGTGGTTTAAACGACAACACTTCTTGCTTCAATACAGAAAGCATATCTTTAAACGCTTGCTCAGTATTATTCGTTTTTAGACTACGAGACTTAGTAACTTCTAGCTTTTCTAGCAACGCAGAAGAGAGGTTCGTTTGCGTGACGTATCCCGCTTGTCTTGGGAATGAATCCGTCAAGCGCACAGAAAAGTCGACACGATTGACCTGTGTGTTTGGAAAGTAGGTCAGTGATGTTAGGCAGTCATATGGAACCCAGACGCTCTGACCTGGCTCGACGGCATACTCTTGTTTGCCCAGCTTAATCAAAACCAAACCACTTTGAACCGATACAAGGCTATGCTTAAGTACTTTTTTGCGTGGTGTAATCACCAGGTGTGAAAAGTAAGCCGATGTATATTCAATAGCGAAGTTCATAGATAGTACCTTAGTCTTGGGGCGTCAAGATTACCGTTAATCTTAAAGAATGCCAATAATAACAGGGCATTTTCGATGTTTCTGGTCTGACCTTGCCAAAAGTATGGGCTCTGTAGCTGCGATAAGTCAAAACAACGCGTAGAATGAGCCAGCTTTTTATTATATGAATGAAAAAATGACCTCTCCAACCGATCCATATGTTGATATTCGTCCTTACGGCGATGATGAAATTCCAGCGGCACTAAACCGTCTTATTAATGATGAAGAATTTATCAGTGCGATCTTGCACTATCGTTTTTCAAACCATGCGTCTTGGTTCAAAGCGTTAATGAGCCCGATCTTGCGAGTGTACTTGAAAATGAAATGGAGCAAGCTGACTAGCGTTGAATCCATTCAGATTGAAGTGAAAAAGTACTTACGCGACACGCTCGCTAAAACCACCAAAGGGGTGACATACACGGGTTTAGAGTCACTGGATGCGAACCAAGCGTACCTGTTTGTATCAAACCATCGTGACATTGCTATGGATCCAGCGTTAGTTAATTACGCTTTGCATCTGAAAAATCATCAAACTTGCCGTATTGCCATTGGTGATAACCTACTAAAGAAGCCATGTGCGACTGAATTGATGCGTCTGAACAAAAGCTTCATCGTAAAGCGTTCTCTAAAAGGGCCACGTGAAATGATGAAAGCGCTTGGACAATTGTCTTCGTACATTAAGCACTCTCTAGAAACAGGTAACTCTATTTGGATCGCTCAGAAAGAAGGTCGTGCAAAAGACGGCAATGACTTCACAGAGCCAGCAATTCTGAAGATGTTCCATGTTGAAGGGCGTAAGCAAAAAATCGTATTTCCTGAGTACGTGAAATCATTGAAGATCGTTCCTGTGGCTATTTCATACGAAAACGATCCATGTGACACCGCGAAAGCAATAGAGCTTTTTGAAAAAGACGTAAACGGCAGTTACGAAAAGGGTGAGTTTGAAGATATCGAAAGTATCATTCAAGGCATCATCGGTAATAAAGGGCGTGTTCATGTTGGTTTTGGTCAGGTTATTGACCAAGATTTCGATACGCCTGAAGCACTTGCTCAAGAGATTGACCGCCAGATCCATGATAACTACAAACTATTTCCTGTGAACTTACTGGCTGCAGAAAAAGAAGACGAGTCGATTACAGCTGCGGTGAAGCAAGAGTTTGAAGATAAACTATCGAGTTTGCCACAAGGTGCTCGTCAGTACTTGATCGATAGCTATGCGAACCCAGTGAAGAATATTGGTTAACGAGCGTTAGCAAACAAGTTCGTTGATTGAATTGAAAAAGGAGCCTAAGGCTCCTTTTTTTATAGCGGTATAGGTGTCTTTTTCTAAGTACTGCTATTACCGTCAATCAATCAATCAATCGAACGGCAGGTTAGCGAGCAACAGCACCACCAAGATCTAATTGGGTCGGCCACGTGGTAATCGTGTTACCACCTAGGTAGATATTGCCTTTGACCGTCATGGTATCGGGAAATTCTGTAATTGCAGATCCGCCAATATATAAATCGCCATCAACCACTATCCCGTTTGGTAGCTCGGTTAAAGGAGTACGGATCACGCTTAGGTCTCCTTTCACTCTAAAGCCGTTGGGAAGCCGTATTAGGGGGGTATCTGTGAGGTTGATGAATCCACCCACTCTCACACCTTTTGGCCAACGGGTAATCTTACTTCCTATCAAGTCGGCGTAGCCTTTTATTTTTACGCCCGATGGAACTCGGGCTAGTAGGCTGTTACCGCCTTTAAGGCTTCCCTTAACTTCCAACCCTTTGGGAAGGCGAGTGATTGCGGTTTTTTCTATATTTAAATTGCCATCGACGACCAATCCTGTCGGTAGCGATGTATAGGGCTTATTTCGTAAATATAAGTTTCCGTAATTATCCAGATGGTTCAATATTTGATACTGATCGAGTGGTTCTGCAGTCACATTTGTTATGGTTAAAGAACCAATAATAAGTACAATTATTCGGAGCATAACAAGCTTCTTATTACGATAGACGTTAACACTATAATGAAAAAATTATTCTCGCATAGTGTTTTACTCATTTGTTGGTCGGTAAAAAAGAATAGAACACAATGAAAGGCGAATCTGTGATTGAAATAAAGCGTCAAATTCTAAAAGGCTTTGTGATTGTAACTTCTGTATTTTGTTCAGTATCAGCGAATGCTAATAAAATAATATCAACGCCCGCTAAGGCTGCAGTCGTCGTCACTCAGAATGGTTCACAGCAACGAGTTTGTTATTATGATGATAAGGCCTATAGCCTAGGTGCGGTCGTTGAAGTTTCAGGGGTGTTGATTCGATGTGCTGCCGAAAATGATTTTGAGACCAATGGTGCTCTAGGGTGGATTGAGATTATAAAAAAAGACGAGAAATAAACTCGTCTTTCATTGGTATGAGTGTTGGTGCTTATATTAACGTGCTAGAGAGCGAGTCTTAAGTTCGAATATAATCTTCTCAGCACTGACTTCAAACTTAAAGCGAGCATTTAATTCTGTGCTTTCTTCTGTCAGTTCTGATGCTTCAAACTCAACGTTGCTAGACACTTGTTTAGCAAGCTCAACGTACTTAGCAAACTCAGTTTCAATGAGTGCTTTAGAGTTACCGTAAACCGTTACCTCGGCAACATCGTCGCCTTCTTTAATGATAACCCCGATTTCACCTGCGCAGCCGCAAGCCTCACATACATCATTGTTACCAATATCTTGGCTCATAAATAATCCTCTTACAAAGTCTGCGGTTATTCTAGCGAGCAAATTGAACTGTATCTACAAAAATCAAAATATTTGAACTAATTTTTACTAGTATGCTATGCTGTTTGATAGGATATTTAATGAATATGTATATTCGCGACGATAAATATGTATGTGATTAATATCACGTTTTTCTGAAGAGGTACGTTATTTATTTGTCAGAATATCATTCACTTAGTTGCGTCAGGAATGATTTTATAAGAGTATCTATCGCTTGACAGTTATTTATACAATGAATTTTTCGTTGGGTATTTCATATTCTAAGTAGTTATTTAAACTTATCGACTTAGGATTGTAAGGTGATTTTCGAAGAATAATTAAACAAAGTGCCCAAAGAGGCAACACTGTAAAATTGTTCGTACAAAGTATTTGTGGGTATTTAATGGAAATACTTGCGAAAAAATACCTTGCTCACATAATGCTGATAACGATTTTCATTCTGACTTCATTCGGTTGAGTTAGATGGATTTACAAAGAGAAGAACCTGAATATGCCAAAGCGTAGTAAAGAAGATACAGAAATCACGATCCAGAAGATCATGGATGCCGTTGTAGACCAACTATTGAGATTGGGTTACGACAAAATGTCATACACGACGTTGAGTCAACAAACAGGCGTTTCTCGTACAGGTATAAGTCATCACTTTCCAAAGAAAACGGATTTTACTGCTGCCTTAGACGGTCGTATTTTCAAGATGTTTATGGAACACATTGACTTTGAAAATGGCCTTGATGCATTTTCGGCTAGCTGGGTTGCAGCACTTGAAGATGCTGAGTTCCTAGCGATCTTACGTTTACTTTTCCATCATATCGTTACAGCTGAGAATGCACATGAGTTCGCGGCAAACGGTATCGACCGCTTGTACAAGCTAACTGAAACTCAGTTTGGTGATGCTAGTGGTAAAGAACTAGAGTGGTTGATTGGTAAATCATTGATTCATATGAGCCAATAATCAACACGCAATAAAAGAAGCTCCTGAGGGGGCTTTTTTTGTACCTGTAGTTTCACTTTTCTTCCTTTTTTCTCTAGCTCTCACACCGTTGTCGTTATCTTGTCTTTGTGATGAATAAAGTTATTTCTTTTCTTTTTAGTTATTTAGGGTTCGCCTGCATTTACTGAGTAACTAAAAGCTTACTAACATTAGCTGATGGTGTCTATTTCTAGAGCCTCAAACGCTCAAGGTGAGCCGTTTTAAGGGGTGTTGTCATGGTAACTAACAAAATTGATTTTAAGGCGAGAGAGGGACTGTGAGACAATAAAAAGCCTCGAAGAAATCGAGGCGGTGAATGGTGTGGTTGTTAGAGAAAGCGAATACTCAAAACGAACCTGTTCTTAATCGAGCTTATTGCGCGGGATGAACCTGGGGAAAGTTCATGGTTGGGTGCTTTTCGACAATACTTGTGTAACCGTACACATCTTCAATCATCGAAGGCTTAAGTGCTTCCCAAGGGCTGCCATCGCAAACTAAGCTCCCCTCTTTCAAAACTATCAATCGATCTGAGTATTGAGCGGCTAGGTTTAAGTCATGTAAAACTACGATAACCGCTGCGTTGTGGTTGTCGGCTAACTCTCTCGCGATCTTTAACGTGTTGTGCTGATGGGCAAGATCCAGTGCTGATGTGGGTTCATCAAGCATCAAGATACATTGGTTACCAGAATAGTGAAGTTGGGTTAGCACTCGAGCCAAGTGAACACGCTGTTTTTCACCGCCAGATAGAGAAGGGTAGAGTCTTTTACTTAGGTGAGACACATCGGCAACATCCATTTTCTGGCTAGCTATGCTAGTGAGCTTTTTGTTGGACTCTTGCAACGGGATACCACCAAGCTCGACAACTTCGTGTGCCAGAAAAGGGAAGGTCAACGTACTATGTTGAGGAAGCATCGCCAAGTGCTTAGCCAACTTTTGAGAAGACCACTTGTCTTTGGTGTGTCCAAAATACTGAATATCACCAGTGCTCGATATCTCCTGACATAAAGCTTTCAGCAGCGTGCTTTTTCCTGCGCCGTTTGGTCCAAGTAGTGTGGTGACCTTTCCTGCTTCAATCTCAATAGATACGCAGTCTAAAATCACTTTGCTGCCAAACTTCACTTCGATGTCGGTTGCTTTTAACGCTGCTGGAAACATTAAAGGATTCTCCCTTTCTGTTGAAATAGTAGATACAAGAAAAATGGAGCGCCGATGATCGCCGTGACAATGCCTACTGGTAGCTCTGCTGGTGCAAGTACGACGCGTGAGAACATGTCTGCAGCTGTTAGTAATAACGCGCCTAATACCGCAGACAATGGGAGTAGTACTCGATGATCTGGGCCCGCCAACATGCGGCCTAAATGAGGGATCACAAGTCCGATAAAGCCAATCATGCCAGATAGGCTAACCGTGATACCAACGCCTGCAGCAGTAAGTAGAATCAGCTTTCGCTTGAGTTTCTGTACTGGGATGCCAAGGTGTTGCGCTTCTGACTCGCCGAGTAATAGAGCATTCAGTGACATTGCTTGGCGGTAGAAAAGAACAAACAACCCAACGAGTGTGACAGCAGCCAGTAAAATGCCGGACCACTTAGCCCCCGCCAATGAACCCATCGACCACAACGAAAGATCACGCAGCATTTGATCATCAGCAATGAAGTTTAAGAAGCCAATACCTGCGCCTGATAGTGCGCTAATTGCCACCCCCGCTAATAACATGATGGTCACCGAGGTACCGAATTTTCCCGTACCTAGCTTATAAACCAACAGGGTAGTTAAAGCGCCACCTAAAAAGGCAAATACTGGAACGGCTGCAAAGTTCATGAAAGCAGGATATTGCAGTGAAAGTTCAGAGAAAAGAACAATAGCCAACGCCGCGCCTAATGCAGCTCCAGCAGAGACGCCTATGATCCCAGGTTCCGCAAGCGGGTTTCGAAACAGCCCCTGCATGACGGCACCACATAATGCGAGAATCGCGCCGATTAGCATACATAAGATGGTTCTCGGTAAGCGGATCTCTTGAATCACCAAATTGATGTGGGGAGCTAAGTCATTGCTGGGTTGGAATAGGCTGGCTGCGCTGTCAGCTAAGCTAATGTCCATAGGCCCAACGGTGACCGAGTACAGCGCGGTTAAGACTAGGATGGCGCCAAAGCCTAACATCGATGTTTTTAGTGGGACGGATCGTAACAACATAAAGAGCCTCAATGTCTATCACTAGCTTCAATCCTCGTAACCGACTTTGCGAAAGCGACGCGGTAATGAGGATTGAGCAAGTAACAGTAAAAACAGGGTAGTGAGTTATAGCGGGTAGATTAGTTATAGTGGATAGATAAGTGCGTTTATTCGCTTCGCTTCAGAAAGGCTTTCAAGACCAAGCCCTCCAACTAGAGCGCTGCCCTTTACGGTAATGATTTGCTTGTTCATGCCTGCTGGCGTTGCCGCTAGCATAGGTAACGATTTAAGAATGGCATCAGCGCCGCCTATTTTTTGGTAGCTACGACCACTGACTAAAATCACATCTGGTTGCATTTCTACCAGTGATTCCATCGATAATGGCTTGTATGACGTTAGGCTTTGAGCCGCAGGGTTAACACCGCCAGCCAGTTCAATGATCGCGTTGGGTGATGTTTCACCGCCAGCAACATTTGCAGGACGACCTTCGTGCAGTAATAGGAACAGAACTTTCTTTGCTTCATTGCTTGGTACTTGATTGGCTTTTAGTGCCGCGATTTTTTGATTCACTTCGGCTTTCACTTGCTGCGAGTGAGCTTCGGTATGCGTTATCTTAGCTATTTGGTCGATTCGCTTTAGTAGCCCTTCAACGTTTGCTTCGGTGTTGACGATTTCGACATCGACACCCACAGATTTTAATTGAGAAATGGCATTGTCTGGCCCCATCTCATCTGAGCCAATCAGTGTTGTTGGCGACAAGGCAATCAAACCTTCTGCAGAAAGGTTTCTGTGGTAACCAATCTTTGGCAGTTTTTTTGATTGAGGTAAGTGACTGGTCACATCAATTGCAATCAACTGCTCTTCAGCACCCAGAGCAAGAACTAATTCGGTAACTGCGCTGCCAGCACTGATGATTCTAAGTTGTTTTACGTCGTCAGCATTGGCGATAGGAGCAGCAAGTACCAACCCCATCGCGGCGATTGCGAGTAAATGTTTGTTGTTCTTTAATTTATTGAGCACTTTTAAGTCTTTCATAATAATGTATTTGTACTTTCTTTTGATGGAGAGTAATCGCGAAGATGGCTTGTGATCAGCCTGTCCGCATGTTGAGTTTGAATCGATAGAGAGCTGGCTTTGGTTATTTGGTCTTATCAATAAAGAGTCCAATCTCATAAAAGGTGCTAGGTCTCATGAAAATTTAAGAGTCGTTCTAGCCTTCCTCCGTGAGTAATTGGGTTGCTGGAATACCGTTTTCTTGTAAGAACGACAACAACTTCACTAAGTTCTCAACGTTAGCTGCTTTATCGGCGCCAATGATGATCGGTTTCTTATCCGATGTGCCTGTTTCTTCTAACAGTGCGATCTTGAAGTTTTCCCAGTCGATGTACTCTTGGCCGTTGATCGCCCAGTAAGGTTCGTGATCTAAGATATTGACGCTAATCGAATCTTTATGAACTTCAGAAACGTTTTTAATATCAGAACTCGGAAGCTCCACTTCTAATGACTCCAACTTCACTGATGCTGTCAGTAGAAGGAAAACCATCACGATAAATATAATGTCCAGTAAGGGTGTTAAATCCGGAACTAAGCTCTGTGTTTGAGATGAGTGGGGCGTTTTAATCATGCTTGGCTCACATCACCGATAGAGGCTTTGCTGACGGGAGTACCTTGAGTGTCGCCAGACTGACTGGTTTGAATTGACATGCCTTCTAGCCAAACATTCACATAATTCAGAGTGTGTTCTAACTGAGCTAGCACTCGATCGGCCCATAACCCGAGTAGTTGAGCTCCTGAAATAGCAGGAAGCGCAATCATCAAACCCGCAGCAGTGGTTCTCATTGCTAATCCAAGACCGTCTGCCAAATCATTAGGCGTGATGCTGCCTGTTGTAGCGGCAACGCCTTTAAACATCTCAATAAGCCCAAGTACTGTGCCAAGCAGGCCAATTAGCGGGCTGATGACGCCGATCAAGCCAAGCAGTCTTAAACCTGCATGAAGCTGGTGGCGTTTCTCTTGTAGCCAAATCCCTGCTGCATCTTCACGTAAACCTTTTGAGAAAGAGTGGTGAGCAAGCAGCATCGACACGCCCTTGTACAGCAGAGGTCGTTTACCAGAAATAGATTGTGCTAATGCTTCGATTTCTTTGCTATTGGTTGGTGAAATCTGATTGAGCTCATGACGAATAGCGCGTTTGCCAACCCCAATGCTTAGCATGACTTGGAAGATACGCTCTGCGATGATCATTGCTGTTAATGCTGAACAGATAAGAAGAGGCCATGTCATTAGGCCAAGTTGATCTTGTAAGTAACTGATTTGTTGCATGGTTAATCCAACTTAAAACGAACAGGTATTTGCACACGGTGAGCAATTGCTCGACCATTTACAGTATGAGGTGAGAACTTCCATTTTTTAATGGCTTTCAAGGCAGCGTTGTCGAGCATTAGTGCGCCTGATGAGTTGACTAATGCCTGTTTAATTTGTTTTCCTTCAGCGTCTAACCAGACCTCATAAGTTGCGACACCTTCAACGCCTCGGCGCCTTGCTTGGCGGGGGTAGCTTGGTGGTGTTGGACGAGCTGAAAAAGAGGGCCTAGTGATTAAAACCGGCTCTTGGTTAGATACGCCTTGGTTAACTTGTCGAGGTTGGTTGGCGGACTCGTCCATATTTTTATCGACTTTTTTGTCGGCCAGCTTTTCTGGTTGAGTCACCGGTTTTTTTTGAATCGGCTTCTTCTCGACTGTCTTCTCCACAACCTTTTTCTCTACTTTCTTGGGCTGAGGCTTATTGGTGATCGCTTTTTTCTTTGGTGCAGGTTTAGCTTGCTTTGGCTCTACTGCTTTCGGTTCGACAGGTTTAGGTTCTGGGTGTGAGAGCGTTTCCTTGATTGGCTCAGGCTCAACTGGCTCTGTAACGGTTTTTTTCTGAGCTTGTGAGGGAACGCTCTTTGGAGTGAAGTTGATCGATACCGTGTTCGATTGGCTACCTGCTGGCATTGCAAAGACTTTGGATTCTTGAGCGACAAATAACATCGCCGCATGAATCACTAACGATGCACCGCCTGCAATAACATATCTAGGTACGTTCACATTCAATCCTTCACCAAATCTAAAATATGTATCGGATTATTGCTTAGAATCTAAATAAGATCAATTATCAATTGCATTATCATTTGCGTCTATTTATGATTCTCTCAGTTTTAGCAAACAGTCTTCCAGGCTTTGCTATATAAGTGTTTAGAGAGATTATATGAGCGTTGATATACATAAGTTTGATGAATCAATTCTGGGCGTTTCTAGCCCAGACCCACTTCGTTTTGCATTTGCCAAAAAGCAATCTGCACATGCTGGGGGAAGCTCAATCCCGGTCGACCCGAGCAAGAAATTGGAAATCTTTGATGAATTGATGCTGAGTGAAGGAAAGAAACAGGATAAACGTTGTTTGTATATCCATATTCCTTTTTGTCGCGTGCGTTGTACGTTCTGCAATTTCTTCCAAAATGCCGCAAGCCGTAAATTAGTGGATGAGTATTTTGATGCACTGATGGTTGAGCTAATGCAAAAAGCCAAAACCTCTTGGGCTCAGTCTGGGCTATTTCACGCCGTCTATATTGGTGGTGGAACACCCACCGATTTATCTCCTCTACAAGTTGAGCTGTTAGGTAAGGCTATTCGTCAACACTTCCCATTAGCGAACGATGTGGAAATGACCTTAGAAGGGCGGATTAATCGATTTGGCGACGAGATGTTTGCTCGTTCGCTGGAAGGTGGCTTCAATCGTTTCTCATTCGGGATTCAAAGTTTCAATACTCAAGTTCGACGCAGTGCTAAGCGCTTGGATGACCGAGAAGTTGTGTTGGAACGTATCAGTTCACGGAGTCGCACTGAACAAGCGCCTATCGTTCTTGATTTGCTATACGGGTTGCCACACCAGTCTATGGAAGTATTTCAACAAGATTTAGAAGACTACATGTCGACTGGCGCACACGGTATTGACCTCTACCAACTGATTGTTTCGGGCAACGCGCCTATGCTTAATCTTGTTGAGAAAGGAAAAATCCCACCACCTGCTAATACGCCAGATAAGGCGAGTATGTACTTGGCGGGCGTTGAGTTCATGGCAAAGCACAAGGTTAAGCAACTGAGCGTGAATCACTGGACTCGTGATAACCGCGAACGCAGCATTTACAACAGCTTAGCGAAAACTTATGCCGAAGTTCTACCCATTGGTTGTGGCGCTGGTGGCAACATCGGTGGTCATGGTGTGATGCAACATCGAACTTTAGACAGCTACATGGAGTCTATAAAGCAAGGTCAATTGCCAATAGCCATGATGACCAAGCAAAGCTCACTAGAGCCAACCTTCTCTTCATTGAAAGCCGGTTTTGATTCTGGTGTTGTAAGAAGAAGTAAGTTGCCGAGTTTTATGGGGCAAGACACGTTTGACTACCTGAAGCCTCTGTTTTCACATTGGGAAAAAAATGGCCTAGTTGATCTTTCGGAAGATTACCTGAGCCTGACTATAGCTGGCAGTTTCTGGGCGGTAAGCCTTGCACAGAGTGTGATTCAAGTGCTTAACACTGAATATCAGACCTCGCACCCAGCACCAACTGCCTCTGGCTTGGGTGCTCACCCGCATGCAAGTTTGAAGCACGCTTAATCTCGAACTTCTAAATTATAACTAACGTCAATCACTCGTTTATACGGAAATCTATTCAATGACAGATACAACATTAGCAATGACAGAAACTTTAGAACAACGTGTCGCACGCATTCTAGAAGAAGAACCAAAACTGCTTCCTACTGCGATTGCTGAGAAGCTAGGTGTTTCAGAGGTTGAAGTTGTCGCTGCTTTTCCTGGAGACATGGCAGTGATGTTAGATGGCAGCCGTGCTCAAGATATTCTAGAAGGTTTGGTTGGTTGGGGCCCAGTGACCACAATTATGCATTCATTTGGCTCAATCTTCGAAGTAAAGGCGCCGTTCCCTAAAGGCAAAGTAGCGCGTGGTTACTACAATCTGATGGGTAAAGAAGGCGAGCTGCATGGCCACTTAAAACTGGATAACATCAAACATATTGGTTTGGTGAGCAAGGCGTTCATGGGGCGTGAAAGTCATTACTTCGGTTTCTTCAGTGAAACAGGCGAGAACATTTTTAAGATCTACCTAGGTCGCAATGAAAAGCGTGAACTTATTGCCGACCAAGTTGAACGCTTTAACGCACTAAAAGAAAAAGCTTAACCAGACTTAACGGCAAGCTTAAATAAGGTTGCTAACTCGTTTAAACAGAACATCAATGCTCGAGGATCGTTTAGTTCGCTAATGATCGCTCAACCTCGAGCAAAATAATAAATCAGAGAAAGTGAAGAAAGGAATTACCAATGGAACAGCAAGTAAAACAAGAACGTCTACAAGGTCGCCTAGGTCCAGAAATTAAAGAATTTCGCCAAGAGCGCCGTACCCTTCAACTTGCAACGGTTGATGAAGAAGGTCGCCCGAACGTAAGTTACGCCCCTTTCGTTCAGAACCAAGAAGGTTATTTTGTTCTAATTTCTGATATTGCTCGTCATGCTCGTAACTTGAAAGCAAACCCTCAAGTCTCTTTGATGATGATTGAAGACGAAGAGAGCTCGAAGCAGCTTTATGCACGTAAGCGTTTAACGTTTGATGCTCAGGCAAGTGTTGTAGAGCGTGAAACGGAGCTTTGGACTCAAGTGATCGGCCAGATGCAAGAGCGTTTCGGCGAGATCATTGATGGTTTGAGCCAGCTTCAAGATTTCTCTCTGTTCAACCTTAAAGCTGAGAATGGCCTGTTCGTAAAAGGCTTTGGTCAGGCATACCAAGTGTCTGGTGATGATCTGGTGGATTTCGTTCACCTGCAAGAAGGCCACAAAAAAGTATCTAACGAATAGTCTCGTTTAACTGGTTACCTAAGAAGCCCTCCTGTGAGAGGGCTTTTTTATGTCTAAGCAGTCATAGCCGCGTCGTTTAAGACTTTCGCTCCGCGCAACATGGCTTCGATTAATTCGCCTGCATTGAATTTCTCTAGCGCTTCATGTGCACCCACCTGATTAGCTCGGTCAACACAGATCTCACTGGATAGTGAAGTATGTAAAATACAGTAGGCATGACTGAGTGCGCTGTCGTTTTGTACTTCAAATGCAAGTTCATAACCATCTAACCCGGGCATCTCGATATCACTCACGAGAAGATCAATTGCTGTACCTTTTGCAGCCTCACCTCGCATCAGGTCAATAGCATCTAAACCGTTGTTACAAATGCTATAAGGGATGTTGATGCTGTCTAAGGCATCAGACAGCTGCTTTCGTGCAATCAAAGAGTCATCAACCAATAGAATGTTCAGAGCTTTTAGGCGTTCTCTCTCGACATCTGTCAGCATCGGAATATGTGCGTTTTCATAAGCAGGGTAAATCTTAGAAAGTAATAACTCTACGTCGAGCATCTGCACGATACGATCTTCAAAACGTGTAATGCCGGTAACAAACACATTGGTTCCTACACTCGCGGGTGGCGACTCAATGCTCTTCCAGTCACATTCAATGATTTTATCAATCGAACGAACCAAGAATGCGACAACGGTTCTTAAGCAATCTGTCACGATGAGCACACAGTCTTGGTATTCAGTCGGTGTGATCGGTCGAAACCCAATAGCCGCAGACATATCAACAACTGGAACCGTAAGTTCGCGAATAGTGACGGTACCAATCACGTGGTGATGAGAGTAAGGGATTTGGGTCATTGGCTGGAAAGGAACGATTTCTCTGACCTTAAGCGTGCCTATCGCAAAACTTTGAGTGAGGGATAACTTGAACATCAGCATTCCCTGTGACTGACTCGCTTTACTTATCGGTTTGGCCATAAGTGGCTCCTACTTAATACGCGCTTAATCTATAAGGATTAATTTAAAGGGAAATGGCATCCGCAGCAAGTCACTATGCGGTTTTTAAAGATCTTTAAGGGAGTTGTTTTCGGTTATAGAGTGAAGAATGACGATTCTTGGGTTAAAATCACGCTAAACGCAGGCGTTTGATGGACTTTTGTCGACAAGTCGTTAGCCGTAAGCTGAATTACAACAGTCAGTACTCTGATGAATTCTACGTAATCATCACAAATAAACTGACCGCAACAAACTGAGAATTATCATGGCAAGAACAGCAGCAGCGCTTCATATATTGGTGAAGCATAAAGAATTAGCAGAAGACATCATGACGCAGCTTAAAAAGGGCGCTAAATTTCAAACGCTAGCGAAGAAGCATTCAACCTGTCCATCTGGTAAAAAGGGCGGCGACCTAGGCGAGTTCAAAAAAGGTCAAATGGTGCCTCAGTTTGATAAGATTTGTTTCTCTGGCGAGACGCTTGTACCACACCTGGTAAAAACAAAATTTGGCTGGCACGTAGTGAAGGTTCTTTACCGAACTTAGTCATTGATATGTGTTAGATTGAATAAAAGGAGCGTAGATACGCTCCTTTTTTGTCATTTTTGGGCGCATTTAAAAACATTATGGCTGAGTGTTCATCCCAGACGTTATGCGATAATTGGCGCTACGCCCTTAACTATCCACCTTGACTAATCGGTGGGAGGAGGAGGGGTTTTAATGAGTAACTCATATAATAAACACCATTCTTAAGGAAATTTATGCAGCTTTGCCTTTTAGCCTTTGTATTTATCTAGAAAGCTGTAAACGAGTTTGGTAGGAGAACAACATGGAGAGTTCAGCTATGTTAAGCACCCCAGCGACAGATGTTATATTGCATGCTTTTGACTGGTGCTACGCTGACGTAATGAAGAACGCCTCTCTGATTCAAGAGTTGGGTTATAAATCTGTTTTAGTCTCGCCGGCAATGAAGTCGTTACGAGGGCCTAAAGGCTGTGATCGAGATACAGGTACCCAATGGTGGCAGCGCTATCAACCCCAAGATTATCGTGTGATCGATAATCAGCTTGGTGATACGCAAGACTTCACTGCAATGGTGAACACGTTAAAGCAACATGGGCTTCGTACCTATGTGGACGTTGTGTTTAACCACATGGCTAACGAGTCGAGTATTCGCGGTGATTTGACGTATCCAAATCAACAAGACATGGCGTCTTACCAACAAGATTCTGAGTATTACGAATCCGTTCGTTTGTTTGGTGATCTTTCTAAACCTTTGTTTGATGAGAACGACTTTGTCGAAGCGTTTGGTATCAAGAACTGGAAAGACACTTGGGAGGTGCAAAACGGACGTATTACTGGTGGAGCAAGCGATCCAGGCCTGCCAACGCTGTTAGACAACGACAATGTGGTTACACAGCAGCGAGCTTACCTAAAAGCCTTGAAAGTGATTGGTGTGAAAGGGTTTCGCATCGACGCAGCGAAACACATGACACTGTCACATCTACGTAAGGTTTGGACTGATGATATCTGTGAAGAAATGCATATCTTTGGCGAGATCATTACTGACGGTGGTGCAACCAAAGAAGAGTACGAACTGTTCCTCGAGCCTTACCTTAAACACACTCGTTTAGGGGCGTATGATTTTCCGCTATTCAATACCATCTTCAAAGCTTTTGAAGAGCAGGGCAGTTTTAAGTCTCTGATCAACCCATACTGTTTTGGTCAAGCTCTGTCGAACATGCGAGCGATCACTTTTGCTGTCACTCATGACATTCCAAATAACGAGGTGTTTTTGGAACATGTGATGGATGAAGTCGACGAGCAATTAGCTCACGCCTTTATTCTTGGACGAGATGGCGGTGTGCCGCTTGTTTACAGTGAGCTCAGCACCAGCGGTATTCTGGACAAGAGTGGCCAACCTCGTTGGCTTAACGACTGGCAAGCGCCTTATATGAAAAACATGATTCAATTCCATAACCATGTTCATGGCGAAGCGATGCAGGTGGTTGAAGCCAATGATGACTTGTTGGTGTTTGTTCGTGGCGACAAAGGCATTGTGGTGATTAATAAATCGAAACGAAGCAAGACGGCCTCATTAAATTGGACAGGCGCTGTGACGGATCTGTTGTCTGGCGAAGTGTTCGAATGTGTTGGTAAGGACTTAACTATTAAGGTTGAATCTAACCAGTGCATGATGCTGACGACCAACTAGCTCGAGCCTGTTACGAGTTAGAAAGCAAATTTTGCAAAGAAAACCCCGCTTACTGATTACCAGTAAGCGGGTTTTTTTATTTAAAGCTGTTTATTGCTTACTAAACAGGGTGTTAGTTAAACAAGGTGTTAGTTAGCTAAACGCTAAGGCGGTTAAACCGTAAACTTGTTTAATAGTTCGTCTTGTTGGCGAACATTGTCAGTTTGAACTTGCATTGCTGTGTTTGCGTCTTGAGCTGCGTTCGATACCTGTGTTGAAAGGTCTTTGATCTTAACTGTGTTGTTGTTGATCTCTTCCGCTACTAAACTCTGCTCTTCAGCTGCTGAAGCAATCTGAATATTCATATCAGAGATGCGCTGAATCGCGTCGCGGATGCGGTCAAGTGAAGAGTTTGCTTGCTGAGCGCGTTCAACGGCGTCAGTGGCTGTGTCTTTACTTTGATTCATCGCGTTAGATACAGAGCTTGCACCCGCTTGGAGCTGCTCAATCATGTTGCGGATCTCTGTGGTCGATTCTTGAGTACGTTGCGCTAGTGTGCGAACTTCATCGGCAACGACAGCGAAACCACGGCCCGATTCACCAGCACGCGCCGCTTCAATAGCAGCATTCAATGCAAGTAGGTTGGTTTGGTCTGCGATATCGTTGATTACTTTAAGAATCGTCTCGATATTTGCTGTTGCTGATTCAAGTACTTGTACTTCTGCAACCGCTTGGTCGATACGCGCTGAAAGGTTATCAATCGCTTGAGTCGTGTCACTTACTACAGATGTACCGTCTAGTGTCGCATCGTCAGCTTCACGAGCCGCGGCGGCTGCGCCTTGAGCGTTGTTTGCTACTTCCGTTGCGGTAACGGCCATCTCGTTCATTGCGGTGGCTAGCTGTTCAAGCTCTTGCAGCTGAGTATTCATCGCATTCGCTGACTCACCCGCGCCTTTTACTGTGATTTCAGTGCCACGTTTAATCTCAACACCAATCGCTTTGGATTGAATGATTTGATTTTGCAGGTTTTCAGTAAAGGTGTTGAAGCCTTTCGCAAGGTCAGAGAACTCTTTATCTGTATTGGTATCTAGACGTTTAGTTAAGTCACCTTGTCCGCTCGCAACATCTTGAATGGCTTGGTTAAGCGTCTCAAGCGGGCGCATTAACACACGAATAAGGACGGTTAATGCAATGATGCTGAGAATAACCGCAATTAAAGAGTAGATTATCGAGCTGTTTTTCAGATCTTCAACCGTTTGGAATGCGATCTCTTCATCAAGTATTGCGCCGATGTACCAATCTTCACTTGGGATGTGAGTGAAGTTCACTAGGAACTTTTTACCGTCGACTTCAATTTGTTGAGATCCCTCGCGAATAGTCGCTTGTGGCAGGTAGCTTGATAGCGTTTCGCCATTGTTCTTAGCATTAGGGTGAGCAATCGTCGTGCCGTCGGCAGTGACTAGGAATAAGTAACCCGCGTCAAACAAGTTCACTTGGTTTACCAAGGTCGCAAGGTTGGTTAGTTCTAGGTCGTAGAACATACCTGCAGTGAAACGGCCGTTTTCTTGCACTGGCGTACCAATTGAAATGATGACTTTCTTGCTTGATACGTCCACATAAGGGTCGGTAACAACTAAACTGTTTTTGGACTTAGCATCAATGAACCAAGGGCGGATTCGTGGGTCGTAATCCGGGCCAGCTTCCCAACCATCATCATTTTCAATAACGAAACCGTTTGCGTCATAACCAAAACCAACCGCGAGAAAGCTGCCTTTAAGTTTTGGCTTTTCTAGGATGTTTTGAACGTAGGTACGATCTTGAGGGTTGATTTCGATGACTTCAGTCGTCGACTGAGCCAGTGCTTTCTTAGCATTCATCTCTGATGCTACGGTGTTCTTAATACCAGAGACCATCTCTTTCAGGCTTGCATTGACGTGGTTCTCTACAGCACTTTTTACGGTGTAAAGTTGCTGTATTGAAAGCAATGATACTGTCACTAATAGCAAGGCTGATGATGCTGCAACCACCTTATGGCTAAATTTCATTGTGTTTTCCTCTTCTCACAAGCTTTGCGAAAACTAAAGTTAATCGTGTTTTGTAATTATATATATCGACAGGGTTGAAGTTTACTTGAATGTAATTTCACAAAATAGACTACAAAAATACAACAACCCGCACAACGTAAAATTCAGTTAATTACATACTTGCTACTTTTGCTATTTGGTTCAATGAGTTGAAGAGTTAGCTTAATCAAAGGTAAAGAAAGTGAGGAGGGTATTAATTTGGCGAGTATGCGTGTGGTTTATTATATGAGGGAGAGGTGTAAGGGAATTAATATGAAATCAAATGATATTCTCAATTCGTATATTGGCGATATTTTAAACCGGAGAGTGAATATATTAGGCGAAAAAAAGCCCCACAAAAGTGAGGCTATTACAAATCAGGTTATTTATTACACTGTATCAGTACGTCTAATTTAAAATATTAGATGCGCTACACCTGCGATAACTGGAAGCGTAATTAACGTACGTAGAATAAAGATAATAAACAGTTCTAAGATGTTCACTGGAATCTTACTGCCTAGAAGTAGAGCGCCTACTTCAGACATGTAGATCAGCTGAGTTACCGACATTGCTGCAATAACAAAGCGAGTCATCTCGTTGTCGATAGAAGCGGCAAGGATCGCTGGGATGAACATATCCGCAAAACCAACAACAATGGTTTCAGATGCTGCAACCGCTTCAGGTACTCCAAGTAGCTCAAGGAATGGAATGAAAGGCTGACCTAGGAATGAGAACACAGATGTGTATTCTGCAATAACCAATGCCATTGTACCTAGACCCATTACAACAGGAAGAACGCCAAATACCATGTCGACTGCGTTACGAATGCCTTCACCAAATACAGACTTAGCAGACTTAACTTGTGATGCCTTATTTACCGCGAGTTCAAGACCCCAAGAGAAAGTCGAGTGACCCGCTGGGATTGCATCAGCATCTTTGTGAGGTTTTGTACCATCAATGAAGGTGTCTTTCTTCATGCTCAGTGGAGGAAGGCGAGGGATGATTACCGCGGCCACAATACCTGCTAAGCAGATTGCTGCGTAGAAAGGTAGGAATAGGTGCTCTAGTTCTACTTGAGCAATCACTACAAGGCTGAACGTGATAGATACTGCTGAGAAAGTCGTACCAACAACAGCGGCTTCACGTTGAGTGTAGAATTTCTTCTCGTACTGTTTGCTTGTAAGCAGGATACCAACGCTGCCGTCACCTAACCAAGAAGCCATACAATCGATAGCACTACGACCCGGCAGGTTGAAGATTGGACGCATCACTTTACTTAGTAAGGTGCCAAACAGTTCTAACAAACCGAAGTTAAGTAGAAGTGGTAATAGTAAACCGGCAAAGATGAATACTGAAAATAGAGTCGGCAATAGGCCCTCTAACACGAGACCACCGGTGTTTTCTTCCCAGATAAACTCAGGGCCAACTTGGAAGAAAGCCATGAATGCTGCAGCACCACCGATAATACGAACCAACAACCACAGTGGAGATGGGTTGAAAAGGCCGTTTAGAAATGAATTCGATGTAATGAATGTAGGTTTGAAAATGGTGCTTAACACGGAAGCTACAGACATGAAGGCAACGATTGCAGTGATAATAGCAACTAGAGACTCACCGAAAACCGCTTGAATTGATTTGGCTAGAATAGCGACAGGGATCGTGAGATCACCTTGGTAGCTAATTGGCGCCATGAAGAGGAACAAACCAATCAGAGATGGGATTAAGAAAACCCAGAAACTGCCTTTAGATTTCTCTGGTTGAGCAGTATTCGTGTTGTTAGACATGTTAATTATTCTCGTATTTCTACATGTAAAAAAGCCACATCCTTGGCATTTTTATTCTCTAAACATCCGTATTTTCTCATTGGGTGCAAGATTACCGAGTATTAATATCACTTGCAATACTATTCATCAAATATCGCTAAATATTCACGCAGGTTATTCTGCAACAAATTATGAGTTTAGAATAAAGTGTTGCAGATGTTACATATTCTCATGGTTATTACTAGGCGTTTATAAATTTACTGAGGCTTCAGTTCGATAAGTTAGGTAGAGCCAGTAGCTAAACGCGACAATGAACGCGAAAGAGGCAGGGAAAGCCAGTGCCAAAATTTCAAAGCGCTGGAACAGGCAAGCACCACTTAAACCACCAAACAGAAAGCCAACAACGATGAACATAAGAAGTTTGGCTTTACGGCGGTCAAAAGGCATCCCCTTTAAGCGTGCGCCAATCATGATCCCAAGGTCTGTGATGATCCCGCTCATGTGTGTGGTGCGAATGATCGCCCCGCTATAGGTGGTGATCATTGCGTTCTGCAACCCACACGCGGCTGAAGCGAAATACTGGCCTGAAGTGTAGCCTTGTAACAGTGCCCAAAGCGCCAAGAACAGCAATCCACCCTCAATACATAGTGCAACACCGTAACGGCGTCCTAACTTCAATGCTTGATTTTCGATAAAGAATCCACTGAACGCGGCACCTAGCATAAAGCTCATAATGATTAGCAGGAGGTGCATAGAAGTTGAAGTCGGCGTGAGTAGGCTGCTGCCAAGTAAAGACATGGTGCCTGAAATATGGGAGATAGCTTGATGTTGGAAGCCGAGTAAACCAATAGCATTAACGCTGCCAGCAAGGCCCGCTAACAGTAAGGCGCCGTATTCAACCCAGCGAGGTAGTTTAGAAATCATGTGGTTCACCCTGGGTTAAAAAGAGGAGCAGATTATAACGCTAGCGAAAAGATACGCTAGCGTTGTAGAACGTTGATATTTGATCTTAGGCAACAGTCTTGCAGTTTGTTCCAATACTGTTGCTTTATAGAGATAATGGTCAGTAACAAGCTAGTTGTAATGACTCATCTGGTGGTCAAATTTGACCCATCCGTGTTTGTGTTCTTCGTAGACTGAAAAGCTTGGTAGCGGAAAGTCTTGCTCTTTAAATAGTCCTAGCGGGACGACATAAAAATCGGCGGCGGCAACCGACTGCAATAGCATGGTAGTGCCACATTTAGGGCAAAACTGGTAGGTGACTTCATTGCCCGTGTCACTGATACGTGAAAAGGAGGTGACCTCTCCGTTGAGTGTCACTTGTTGTATGGGAAATCGAGCCTGAACCCCGAACACACTTCCGGTGCGCTTCTGACATTCATAACAATGGCATACGGAGGTGCGTTGAGGCTCGCCTCTGCAGACTAAATTGACGGCTCCACAGCGGCATTCGCAACTTCTGATATTCTTCTCTTTAATATGATTGATATCCATCCATGCTCCACTTCTGGTTAACCCTGTATTGATAATTATACTAAAGCCCTTTATGGTCTGCACAACTGGATGAAAACAAAAGAATATAATTGCTCATGAAAAAGAAAATCTTACCTATACCTCTGATTTTACTGATTCCTATTGTCATGCTGGTTGTGGTGATACTGGCGGGTATTTATCGCTTTAGCTTAAGTGACGAAGAGATCTTGGCGAAGTTTCCTTCTTCTCAAGTCAGTTATGACCCTGTTGTTGAAACCGTTTTTGATTTGAAGACGACTAACCCATGGACAATCAAAGTTCCTGAAACCAACGCGTACGCCTTTATTAATGAAGTCGATGGACCAAGATCAATCGCGTTTGGACGCTATGACTCCGGTGTTGAGCGTGGTGTGGTCACCGTAGACACCAACAACCTTTCAAGTGTCACGTTAGGCAAGGCGAGTTTCTTTGTTGCACCTATGTGGGTATCTAACCAAGGCAGTGGCGTTTTCTATTATCTTGGCCTGTTTAAACATGACCAGCATCGAAGCCGTGTCGTGTTAGTTGACCAATTCTTTCTTGGTGATCGTGTGAGGATCCAAACTTTAGAGATAACTCAACTGCTCGATTCACAAAGCAAACTCTCTGGGGAAGGTTTTATCGGTTTTACTCGACATTCTGCGGAACAATCTTTTCCAGAATTGCAATCTGAAAAGGTGTTAATGAGTTTTTCTTTCAATACGCAATCAATTGATGAGCAATGACATTTTTGTTAGGGCAAGGAACTGTTGTTTATGTGAGCTAAATTACATATTATCTTAAGTAGATGAATGAAATTTAGACACACTTAGCTTTGTGTCTGCTTACTTTACAAATGGAGCTTGCGAATGATTAATAAACGTTTTTTTAAGACGAAAGATGAAGTTGAAGTGACTTTCGAGCTAGAAGCTCAAGAAGCTAATTCCGTATCTATCGTTGCCGACTTTCTGGATTGGAAAGCGACCCCAATGAAAAAACTGGCGAAAGGGAAGGTTTACAAGTTTAAAACTCGTCTTCCGAAAGATGGCGAGTTTCAATTTCGCTACCTAGTTGATGATCAACAATGGGTGAACGATGCGAATGCTGATCGTTATATCCCGAATGAATTTGGTGAAGACAATTGCTTGGTATCGACAGTTAACGCTTAGTTGAAATAGTATGAATTAGTTAAAAAGCAGGAACTAGATGTTTCTGCTTTTTAATGTCTAAATCGTTGGTTCATTAAATTTTTGAGTTGTGCCTATTTCATTAACGGTAACTCAATGACTTAGCCGAGATTGCGCAGATTCACATCATATTATGACAATGCAATGATGATTTATACGCCTGAAAAGCATATCCTGTGCTTTTATATCGTAGAAAGACCTGTTTACCGTGTATTCAAAAATATTTTCCTCTCCGTTTGCTGAGCTTTCACCTGTAAAAAAAGCAGCAATTTTAGGATTGCCACTTATTGCAGTGATTAGTGTTGCTTTGCAATATTCACAATCAAATCTGACGAAAACGATCGATCTTGATTTGCCAGACTCAACTGTTATTGAGTCAATTCTGTCACCTCCTTCTGCTACCGTTATTGAGCCACCGACGTTTGAATATCAAATTCAATCAGGTGATAACTTAAGTAGCATCTTCACTCAGCTTGGGTTTTCTTATAACTCGATGATGAGCGTGATGGAAACCGATTTGAACTTCCTTGCGTTAGACACGCTTCGTCCGGGTAATACATTACGCTTTTGGCGTGACGAAGCGACGGGCAACCTTTCAAAAATGGAACTTCAATTTAGTGTCGCGGACAAAGTGGTTTATCGACTGCTTGATGATGGCAGCTACGAATTCGAAGATATTTCTATTCCGGGTGAATGGAAGCAGAAACCTCTAGTGGGTGATATTCAAGGCAGTTTCTCTATGTCAGCGAACAAAGTTGGCCTGAACAGTATTGAGATTGACCATATTGTGACTCTTCTCAAAGATAAACTAAATTTCAGCCGAGACTTACGTGCGGGTGATCAGTTTGAAGTGCTTCAAAAAGCGCAATTCGTTGATGGTGTCGCAACCGGGAAACGTGAAATAGAAGCCATCAAGATCATGAACCGTAACCGTGTTGTTTCAGCGTACTTACACACTGACGGGCAATATTACGATGCCAATGGTGATAGCTTACAACGCGCTTTCCAACGTTACCCTGTGAGCAGTGGCTGGCGTCAAAGTTCTCAGTTTAATCCTAAGCGCTTACACCCTGTGACTGGGCGAGTCTCTCCGCATAACGGCACAGATTTCGCGACGCCAATTGGCACACCCGTTCAAGCAACAGGTGATGGTAAAGTGATCATGACTCGTAAGCACCCATATGCGGGTAACTATGTGGTGATTCAGCATGGCAGCACATACAAAACACGCTACCTACACTTGAGTAAGATCCTCGTTCGTAAAGGACAAGCGGTATCTCGTGGTCAGCGTATTGGCTTATCAGGTAAAACGGGCCGAGTGACGGGGGCGCACTTACATTACGAATTGATCGAACGTGGTCGTCCTGTCAATGCAATGAAAGCGAATATTCCTATGGCCGACTCTGTGCCGAAAAAGGAAAAAGCGACATTCGTAGCCGCTAGAGATGAAGCCGACAAGCTATTAAAGAAAGCTTTAGAAAAACAATCGAATAATAGCTAGGGCGTGTTGATCTTTCGAGCTGATTTTTGCAGCGAGTTGCAGGGTATTTATACAAGACAGAGGCTTTGATGTGTAG
>NZ_JBFRVM010000042.1:0-38316 GCF_041475145.1 Vibrio sp. 10N.222.49.A3 | reverse complement strand
TCTTAAGTGAACGGCATTATTCCGCTAGGAAGCCCTTTTTTAATGGAAATCTATTTGACGAAATGCAAATCTATAACAGTCAGTTACACCGGCAGCGCAGCAATGGTGCCGTTAACTTCTTTAAAAATCGTTAGCTTTTGTTTGTCTGAAACTTCAGGAAGAAGCACCTTGCCTTGGTCGAAGCGAAACTCTCCGATACCCTCTATAGCAAACTGGCCTTTGAACAGGACTTTAACGAAACGCGCCACCTGATGTGGACGGTAAGTAGAAAATTTTCTTAACATAATACAACCTCAATTCCATTTGAGTACTACAGCCACGTACCTGAACACCAACGTATTCAAAGCACATTAAATCGCTAATTCCTTTAGCAAACAGCAAGATAATCTATTGTTCATCTCGATATTGATGCATTATACCTTTTGGTAACAAGCCTGCAACTTATTTCTACACCGTACGATAAAAAAGTTAAAGAGGCATTTTTCAAATTTCATATTATACTTCCAGAGCAAACCAATAAGCGGAACAAAAATATAATGAAAAACAAAACTCTACTGGCTTTTTTAGCCGCAGCCTCTCCACTTTTCGCCAATGCTCATAATCTATCAGTCGGTGCAACTCTGCCTGCTGTCGATGTTAGCAACTATGGTGAAATCGTACTAAACGACGGAAATACTGGATATCAAGCTTGGGCAACCAATGATCTTCTAGGTAAAGTTCGCGTCGTTCAAGCTATTGCTGGCCGTAGCAGCTCGAAAGAGCTCAACGCACAACTGATGGCAGCAATTACAGCCTCGAAATTCGCAGAAGACAGCTACCAAACCACTACCATCATCAACCAAGATGATGCGATTTGGGGAACTGGGTCTTTTGTTAAATCGTCAGCAGAAAGTAGCAAAGAAGAATTTCCATGGTCTTCTATGGTGCTAGATGAAGACGGAACCGTAGCGTCATCATGGGCTTTAAAAGAAGAGAGCTCAGCGATTATCGTTCAAGACAAGCAAGGTAAAATATTGTTTGTTAAAGAAGGGGCATTAAACGACTCAGAAGTCACTCAAGTTATTGAGTTGATTAAAGCGAGCCTTTAATAAGATATTCGCGTCTTTTTCGAGACCTGACCAAAGGATATTGTTATATTATAACAGTATCCTTTTTTAATTCTGTGGTTAATCATCCTGATGTGGAAAAACACACCTAATAATGTGAAACGTAAAACAGGCTTCTTGCTTGGGCTGATGCTCATGTTGAGCGTGTTAGCAGCGACACATATTGTGGATATCGACCCACATCATCACTCTTCACATCACTGTGAGCTGTTTTCGATAAATCAGTTCATAACGGCGCATTCACTTCCACAGATCCCAGAGTTCCATTCGGAATTTACTGTCGCTATCACAGAGTCAGTCATTTCGTTACAGCGCCTGTATTTCGCTTATTTAGCACGTTCACCTCCTGTAAAGATTTCTTAATTACCACTACTTTTTAATTAACCTTTATTCAGGAAAAAAACATGAAACCTACTATTCTAGCCGTTGTTATCGGTATGACTGTCTCTACTAATGTTCTAGCTAACGAAGAATTCCGCTCTCACGAAGCACACGTGCACGGTAAAGTTGAGGTGAACATCGCTCAAGATGGGCAAGAACTGCTTGTTGAAGTAACAGCTCCCGGCGCTGATGTGGTTGGCTTTGAACATGCTCCAGAAACTGCTGAGCAAAAGAAAGTATTTGAACAAGCGATTGCGCAATTAAACAAGCCAGATGAGCTATTTGGTTTCAAAAATGCAAGCTGTACTCTGAAGTTCAAGTCGGTGACGAACACCTTGGAAGGCGATCATGATGACCACAAAGGCCATGACCACGCTGAACACGATCATGACGACCACAAAGGCCATGACCATGCAGAACACGATCATGACGACCACAAAGGCCATGACCACGCTGAACACGACCATGATGACCACAAAGGCCATAACCACGCTGAACACGATCATGACGACCACAAAGGCCATGATCACGCAGAACACGATCATGATGACCATGAAGGCCATGATCACGCAGAACACGACCATGATGACCACAAAGGCCATGACCATGCAGAACACGATCATGATGACCATGAAGGCCACGACCATTCAGAAGGTGGGCACGGCGAATTCACTGTCGAGTACCATTACCAATGTTCAGATATTGCGAAGCTAGATACCGTGAGCACTCAATGGTTCTCTAAGTTCAGCAACACAAAATCAATGACGGTAAACCTTCTAACTGACAGCGCTCAAATTCAAGAAGTGCTTAACGCAGATCGTATTAGTTTTCGATTCTAATTAGCATTAGATTGAATTAAACGTAGATACGCAGCCAAGTAAGTAGTCACTTACTTGGTTGTGCAAATCGGTGTGTTCTGGGAATTTATTTTTCTAATAGCTGTCCAGTAAATACACCGCTTTAATCATTGGAGCTAATATGTCTTTTGACAGTTCATCACTTGTGGTCAAACTCGAAAATATCAGCTTTCGTTGGAAGCCTGAATTACCCCCAACACTAGAGATCCCCTCACTGCATATCCAAGCCCAAGAGCACCTTTTCATCAAAGGGCCTAGTGGTTGCGGGAAATCAACATTGTTAGGGTTACTGACCGGAATCAACCAAGCTGAACAAGGCGAAGTATCTATCCTTGGCCAAGACCTCACACAGCTAACACCTCGTCAGAGGGACAAGTTCAGAGCCGATCATATTGGCTATATATTCCAACAATTTAATCTGCTTCCTTACTTGTCAGTGATCGACAACGTGACGCTTCCTTGTCAGTTTTCTAAGATTCGTAAGCAGCAAGTCACTGAAAGTCAGAACAGCCTGCAAGCAACCGCTCAAGAGTTGTTACTACGATTAAAGCTACCTCAAGCTCTAATGGACAAGCCTGTTACCGAATTGAGCATTGGTCAACAACAACGTGTTGCTGCCGCTCGTGCTTTGATCGGCCAACCGAAAATCATTATTGCCGACGAGCCAACCTCGGCTTTGGATCATGACAACCGAGAAGCCTTCATCGAATTGTTACTAGAGCAAGCAAATCAAGCCGGGTCTACTCTGATATTTGTCAGTCACGATCCAACATTAGAAAAGCTATTCACTCGAACCATAGATTTAAAAACCGTTAACCAAGCTAAGGTTGTCGTATGAAAGTAATTACTCACTTAGCCCTAAAAAGCGTACTCAACCGTAAAGCCACCGCTATTCTGACGATTCTCACCGTGGCAGTGTCAGTGATTCTATTACTCGGTGTTGAACGTGTAAGAACCGAAGCAAAAAGCAGTTTTGCTAATACGATTTCAGGTACCGACCTTATTGTTGGTGGCCGCTCTGGTCAGGTAAACCTACTGCTTTATTCGGTATTTAGAATTGGTAATGCAACCAACAACATCGACTGGAAAAGCTATCAAGAATTTAGCCAGCATAATGCTGTAAAGTGGGCGATACCCATCTCATTGGGAGATTCACATAAAGGCTTTCGTGTAATGGGCACGAACCATAGTTACTTTGATAATTATCGCTATGGAAGTAAGCAACCACTTACTTTTCAGCAAGGTAAAGAGTTTAATCAGCTATTTGATGTCGTGATTGGTGCCGATGTCGCGAAGAAGTTAGATTACAAGATTGGTGATCACATCATTCTGGCGCACGGTATCAGTGATGTCGCCTTCAGTCGCCACGACAACCTGCCTTTCACCATTGTAGGAATACTCGCGCCAACCGGCACACCAGTAGATAAAACGGTGCATGTCTCGTTAGAGGCCATTGAAGCGATTCACGTTGGTTGGGAATCGGGGGCTAACCTAGGCCACACACCGAATGCTGAAGCGCTAAAGCAACGTGACTTCCAACCAAAGCAGATTACCGCGATGATGGTTGGCCTTAAATCGAAGATCCAAACCTTTGCACTGCAACGAGAAATCAATAACTACCGCCAAGAACCTTTGAGCGCCATTATGCCAGGCATTGCGCTTCACGAATTGTGGGGAATGATGGCCGTAGCAGAGCAAGCACTACTGATTGTTTCAGGGTTTGTGGTAATCGCGGGACTGTTAGGGATGCTGAGTAGTCTACTCACTAGCTTGCAAGAAAGACGTCGAGAGATGGCCATTCTGCGCGCGATGGGAGCAAGGCCTCGTCATGTGTTCGGTTTACTGATCAGTGAAGCAAGTGCCCTAACCTTCCTCGGTATCACATTGGGTGTTGCCGTGTTGTTTGCGCTAATCGCAGTAGTTGCTCCTATTGTGCAACAAAGTTATGGTATCAACATATCGGTATCCGCAATCACACCCCATGAGTGGAAACTGCTTATGTTGGTGCAAGTTGCCGGAATCATTATTGGCTTTATTCCCGCTTTCAGAGCTTACCGTCAGTCATTGTCTGATGGCATGACTATCCGAATCTAAAATAGGAACCTACGATGCAACGCAAATTCCTACTGATACTTGGGTTACTTATGTTCCCATTTATCAGCACAGCTCACGCTGAAACCACTCAGACTGACGAATCGGTATTAACACTCGATTGGATTGACTTGATTCCAGAGTCAGAGCGAGCACAACTCGACTCATTTGGTATGCCTATGGTTAACCACGACAGTATGGACAAACCTCAACAATCGACACTTGGCGCTGTTCGCCCAGAGCTGAATGGCAGCACAGTCAAGATTCCTGGCTTTGTGATTCCATTGGAAGGCGATGAGAACATGATCACTGAGTTTCTGTTAGTACCGTACTTTGGCGCATGTATCCACGTACCGCCACCGCCGCCGAACCAAATCATCTACGTGAAGTTCCCACAAGGCGCTCCAATCCAGCAGCTATGGGATGTGATTTATTTAGTAGGTACACTAAAAACCGAGTCAATAAGCCACGACTTAGCTCAAACCGGTTATCTTATTGAAGGTACTGCGATTGAAGAATATGACGACATGTAGTCATTAGAAGGGTGGCTCAAGGATGAGCTGCCGTCACTGAACGAGTGAGATCATTCAATAACAGTTTAATAACGATAATTTTATTCTAAATTATGCGATGTAATTAGACAAGTACGCTAGAACAGCGACATAAGTAGCGAGTAATAACCCTATACTAAGCTGTTTCTTCAGCTTGTTATCATTGACTTGATTCATAACTCCTCCTTGAGAATTACAACAAATTTAACATTTTATTATCATTAGCAAAAGTAAAATTTTGTTGAAACCTTCAACTCTGCACGCAAAATCTAGCCACCAATAAGATAAAGAGTTACATTTTAGACAGTTATACCAATCACAATAAGTAAGTGTTCAGAAATAGCGTAGGAAAAAGGCTTGAGAACAAGGAAGCTCTTTTCAATAAATAGTTTTGATAAGTAGTTATTCTACAATCAAAAATTCTAACGCTGTTATCGAGCGTTTTAACAAGCTAGAGCGAGCAATTATTTACTACGATTGGTATTGAGTCGTCTCCTAACGGTACTCTTATGTCAGAAACCAAACAGCCAGTGATCATTGAGCATGCTAGCGATACACAGCAAAAGCATGAGAAAAAGCCTCATATTGCCGATAGTGCAAGCAGAATGCGGCACATCGCACAAAGCTTCGGCCTCGATTCCTTAATTAGTCATAGTGCAAAGCCAAACGATAAAGCTGAGAGTACGCTTATCGAACGGGCACTATTACGAGAGAAAAAACGTAGAGAACTTCGCCAAAAGAACCTAGAACAGATTCTAAAGTTGGCACACTCTTCATGTAAGGATGAAGCGGCTGGAGACCCTGATCAGGACTGGCTATACCGTTTCTTCGATATGGCACAAGAGATCCACAATACATCGATGCAGAGGCTGTGGGCTCAAGTACTGAAACGAGAAGTCACCAACCCAGGCTCGACGTCGATGAAAGCGCTGCAGATCTTAAAAGACATGACACCAAAAGAAGCGCTCACCCTGCAAAGAGCAGCGTCACTGGGTTGTAGCTTTGGTAGCGATAACAGCAGAAAACTGTTGCTCGGCTTTAAATCCCATGCTGGAATCTTCAGCTTTGGTAAAAGGGACACCACCAACACCATCAATCTTGGTGGACACAACCTTCCCTACTCTAGCTTGCTCCACTTGATTGAACTCGGGATTATTCTGGGCACAGAATTAGAATCTGGAGAGATTGATTTCGATCCAGCTCTGCACTTAACTTATCAAGGTAAGGGCATGTCACTGGCACCATTATCAAAAGGGGTGAAGCTGATTTACTACCGATTCAGCCCAACAGGCAATGAGCTTTGCAACTTACTTGGCAACAAGCCTAACACGCAGTATTACGACCAACTGATTGCGCTATTGAGCCAAAAGTTTACGGTTCAAACAGAAGTTAAAAGCAGTGTGAACTACACCGTCTAGACAATCGATACTGTAAAAAATAGACGGTGTACGCTGTGAAGAGTATTGATAAGAGTGAAGAGAATCTAGAGGATAAGGTTCTTGTCTCGGAAAACCAAGGCTGCACTATTTATCCGTAGTGAATTAAGCAGATAAACAGGAGAGTAGCCTTAGTCATACCAGCGATCTCAATTGGATAAAATATTACGCTTCTCTAAAGCATCAATACACAATTCGACCAGTTCATCGAGTGTCTTTTCGCCCGCAGGAAGATCTATCTCAGGATGCTTAGGCGCTTCGTACACTGAACTAATACCAGTAAAGTTCGGGATGTCTCCAGCGCGTGCTTTTTTATACAGACCTTTCGGGTCTCGCTGCTCACACACCTCAAGTGGTGTGTTTACAAATACCTCAAGAAACTCACCTTCCGGCAATAAGTCTCGCACCAACTGTCTTTCAGCTTGATGTGGGGAAATAAACGCTGACAAGACGATCAAACCCGCATCCGCCATCAATTTAGCGAGCTCACCAATACGACGAATATTCTCTCGACGGTCTTGCTCTGAGAAGCCAAGGTCGCTACATAACCCATGACGGACATTGTCGCCATCCAATAAGTAAGTATGGTAACCAAGTTGGGCTAAGCGGTTTTCTAATGCTCCAGCAACTGTTGATTTCCCTGAACCAGATAATCCAGTGAACCAGAGCACAGCTGGTTTCTGTGATTTCAGATCCGCACGAAATGTTTTATCAATCGAATGTTGATGCCACACAACATTCTCATCTTTTGGTTTGAGTACTGCGGTCATAATTAGTCCTTTAAATAAACAGCATTAAAATGGGAAAAAGTAAGGAATCAGGGTCAGCACCAAGCCCGAATAGACAATCGAGATTGGGATGCCGATACGTAGATAATCCGTGAGATGGTAATTACCTACGCTATAAACAAGTAAATTAGTTTGGTAGCCGTATGGCGAAATAAAACTGGCACTGGCACCAAATAGAACCGCCATAATGAATGGCATAGGGTCAACGCCATAGCCGATAGCCATGCTATAGCCGATTGGGAAAGAGAGTGCTGCGGCCGCATTATTGGTAACCAGTTCTGTTAGAACCAAGGTCATAAAATAGGTCGCGACTAACGCACCAAACACGCCCCAGCCATTAAAGGCTTCCATAAACATCAGCCCCATACGCTCAGACAGCCCAGATGAAATCATCAGTTGAGCAATAGACAGAGCGGAGCCAACGATCACCACAATATCAACCGGAAAACGGCGACGGAGTTCACCCAGTTGCACCACACCAAAGGCCACCAGCAACAGTAAGAAACCAGCCAGCCCTTTGATAATCGGCACGACTTCAGCAAGGGCTAGACCAATCACACTGGCAAAACCGAGCAATACAAACGTCGATTTATCGGCATCAAGCTTGGCACTCGAGTCCAAGTCATTCATCAACACAAACTCTTTGTTGTGTTGCTGGCGCTGTTCTTCAAAGCGTTTACCGGGAACCAAAATCAAGGTATCACCAGCGGTCAATGTGATATTCCCTAGCCCACCTTCAAGGCGCTCATGGCCACGACGAATAGCAACTACAACTGCATCGAAACGGTCTCTAAACTGGCTTGTTTTGAGGGTTTTATTACAGAAGCTTGCCGACGAACTCACCACCACTTCAACAAAGCTCTGGCCGTTAAGGTGATGCTGGCCAAACAGGGTCAACCCTTGAATTTCTTGTAGTGTCGCTACGCTTTCAACGTCGCCACAAAACAGCAACCGGTCACGAGCTTGAAGAATAAAATCAGGGTCAATCGAAGCCGTGGTCTTACCGTCGCGAATCACTTCGGCTAAGAACAATTTTCTCAAAGCTCTGAGATTATTTTCGCTAACACTGCGGCCAACTAACGGTGAGCCAGGTTCAACTCGCGCCTCTAGAAAGTAAGGCAGATCGTCCTGCGACCCATCATCGTAGCTTGGTAAGAAGTAACTCAGAGGGATAAGAATCAAAACACCACCCACCAAGACCGCTAAACCGATCAAGGTTGGTGTGAAAAAGTTTAAGCTTGGCAATCCCGCATCTTCAACAAAACTATTGATGATCAAATTGGTTGAAGTGCCGATCAATGTCAGGGTTCCGCCTAAAATGGCAGCGTATGACAAAGGGATAAGTAACTTAGATGGCGCGTGCTGTTGATTGCGTTTGATCGCACCGATCAAAGAGACAACCACCGCTGTGTTATTAGTAAAAGAAGAAAGTAGCGCTGTGGAAATACCCAACTTCGCAACCACGGTACCTAGCCTACCTTCAGAGATATTGCGGCTAACCCAGCTGATTAAGCGAGTTTTCTCCAACGCACTTGATGCGAGGATCAGAAGAATTAAAGTCAGTAACGAGGAGTTAGTGAAGTTATTGGCTAGGCTCGACAAGTCGATCATACCAGCCATAAAAGCAATAAAAGCCGCGCCAGCAAAGATAAAGCTTGGCTTAATACGGGTAACGAGCAGGCAAGTAATGATGCCGAGCAAAATCGCTAATACAAATCCTTGTTGCCACATATACCCGTCCTTTATGGCGGAAACAATCGGTTTCCGCCTGATTCAATAAGCTGTTACTTGGTCGTTTATGACTTCAGTAATTGGCTTAGATCTTTGGCATCCCAATGAGGGAAGTGCTTACGAACTAGAGCGTTGAACTCAAGTTCAAATGCAGAGAAGTTACCGACTTGCAGTTCAACAGAGTCCAAACGGTCTCGAATCAAACCAACACCAACCGTCACGTTGGTTAGACGGTCGATAACGATGAAGCCACCGGTATCGGCACTTTCACGGTATTTATCCAATGCGACAGTCTCGTTCAGTGACCATTCACACAAGCCAATACCATTCAGTGGCAACTCATCGACAGCGTGGGTCGACAGGTTGTTGATGTCATACTGGTGACGAACCGTTTCAACCTGACCGACGGTTTTCTTGCCTGCGATTTTGATGTCGTAAGCTTTACCCGGTTGCAGTGGTTGTTCTGTCATCCACACGATGTCTGCCAATACATGGTTGGTTGATTCAATCTGTGCATTTTCTAGCACAATCAAATCACCACGGCTGATATCGATTTCATCTTCAAGAGTCAGTGTTACCGCCAAACCCGCTTGTGCTGATTCAAGTTCACCATCAAAGGTCACAATGCTTGCCACCTTAGAAGTTTTACCTGAAGGCAACGCCTTGATTTCATCACCGACGCTGACACGACCAGAAGCCACGGTGCCAGCAAAGCCACGGAAATCTAAGTTAGGACGATTGACATACTGCACAGGGAAACGGAATTCGCCCGCAGAACGTTTTTGGTCAATGTCTACGTTCTCTAGCACTTCTAATAGAGACGGACCTTCGAACCATGTAAGCTCTTTGCTTGGCGCAGCAACGTTAATGCCTTCAAGCGCGGAAACCGGCAGAATTTGAATGTTAGTTTCGCCTTCTAGGTTTTCAGCAAACTCTAGATACTGATCGCGAATCTCCTCAAAACGATCTTGCGAGTACTCGACGAGATCCATTTTGTTGACTGCGACGATGAAATGCTTCAAACCAAGCAGGTTAGAAATAAACGAGTGACGACGTGTTTGATCCAGTACACCCTTACGAGCATCAATCAAGATCACAGCCAGATCACACGTTGAAGCGCCTGTTGCCATATTACGCGTGTACTGCTCATGCCCTGGGGTATCAGCAATAATGAATTTACGTTTTTGAGTCGAGAAGTAGCGATAAGCCACATCGATCGTTATGCCTTGCTCACGCTCAGCCTGTAAACCATCAACAAGCAATGCCAAGTCAGGTTTCTCACCTGTGGTACCCACTCGTTGGCTATCAGAGTGAACCGCTGCTAACTGATCTTCATAAATCTGTTTTGTATCATGGAGCAAGCGACCGATTAAGGTACTTTTACCGTCGTCTACCGAGCCACAAGTTAAAAATCTAAGCATAGATTTATGCTGATGCTGACTTAGATAACCTTCAATCCCTAGTTCAGCCAATTCGGCTTCTACTGCACTATTCATTTTTCTTTCCTTAGATTCTTAGAAATAACCTTGGCGCTTTTTCAGCTCCATAGAGCCCGACTGATCATGGTCAATCGCTCGACCTTGACGCTCACTGGACGTCGCCACCAGCATCTCTTCAATAATACCTGTTAGCGTATTCGCCTCAGATTCAACGGCTCCGGTTAGTGGGTAACATCCCAAAGTACGGAAGCGAACGCTTTTCTCTTCAATCACTTCACCTTCTTGCAGTTCCATACGGTCATCATCAACCATGATCAGCATGCCATCACGCTCAACCACAGGACGTTTATCAGATAGGTAAAGAGGAACAATATCGATGCTCTCTAGGTAGATGTATTGCCAGATATCAAGCTCAGTCCAGTTAGATAGTGGGAAGACACGAATGCTTTCGCCCTTATTAACCTGACCGTTGTAGGTGTGCCAAAGCTCTGGACGCTGGTTTTTTGGATCCCATGTATGGTTCTTATCGCGGAAAGAATAAACACGCTCTTTTGCTCGAGATTTTTCTTCATCACGACGCGCACCACCAAAAGCGGCATCGAACCCGTACTTGTTTAACGCCTGCTTAAGGCCTTGAGTTTTCATGATGTCAGTGTGCTTAGAAGAGCCATGTACGAATGGGCTACACCCCATCTCAATACCTTCTGGGTTCTTATGTACTAAAAGGTCAAAGCCGTACTTTTTAGCCGTACGATCACGAAACTCAATCATCTCGCGAAATTTCCAATCCGTATCCACGTGCAATAGTGGGAATGGAATCTTGCCTGGATAAAACGCTTTGCGAGCTAAATGAAGCATCACAGAAGAATCTTTACCGATGGAGTACATCATCACTGGGTTATCAAACTCAGCAGCAACTTCACGGATAATATGAATACTTTCCGCTTCAAGCTGTTTTAGGTGGGTTAAACGTTCTTGGTCCATTTCAGTGCTTCCTTTAAGGCTCGCAGTACGAGCAATTCATTACTTGGTCTTGCCAAGCAAGGGATTTAACTCATCCACTTGAGTGAATGGGAGTATTGGCACTAGAAGAAAACAGAAGCTTCGTTTTGAGCTATCCTTGCTATTCATCTGCCTGATACGTCCTTGATATAGGCATTATGACGAGCCTCTCATATTACTGGAAATTCTAAAATTTCATTTTTTATTCGAAAAGCTGATAAGGGATGAGATTCATCGATAAATAGGTGAAATGAATGGGCTAATATTATCGATATCAGTTGCGCATCGATTGAGCAGCTTTGGGAGGCGCCTTGCAGAACACTATAAAGTAATCGATCTAAGTCACGAATTAACATTCGTTGTAATCATTGTTTCATTCCATTTTGTTACATTACGCAACGAATTTTCTACTAATCCACTTTGGAGCTCCAAAATGAAAGTTGCAATGAAACCTTTGTCATTGGCTGTACTTGCTGGTCTTGGTCTGACTTTAGCAGGCTGCACAACAACACCAGATACCGATGAAGTGATTAAATTACGTGTCGTAGAAACGACGGATATCCATACCAACCTAATGGATTACGACTACTACAAAGACAAGCCGTCGAAAAAAATCGGCTTAGCACGTACTGCAACTCTAGTAAAAGAAGCTCAAAGCGAAGTAACCAACAGCGTATTAGTTGATAACGGTGACTTGCTGCAAGGTAGCCCGATGGGTGACTATATGGCAGACAAAGGCATCGAGGCTGGCGAAGTTCACCCTGCATATAAAGCAATGAACCAACTAAGCTACGACGCTGCAAACCTAGGTAACCACGAATTCAACTACGGTCTTGAGTTCCTAGAAGAATCTATTAACGACGCTGATTTCCCGTACATCAGTGCTAACGTTTACGACGCAGAAACCAAAGAACACTACTTCACGCCATACATCATCAAGACGCACACCTTTGAAAATACTGCTGGCGTAGAACATGAAGTAAAAGTGGGTTACATCGGTTTTGTTCCACCACAAATCATGACGTGGGATAAGAAGAACCTTGAAGGCAAAGTGATCGCTCGCGATATCATTGAGACAGCTAACGAGTTAGTGCCTCAAATGAAAGCGGAAGGCGCTGAAGTAATCGTTGCTATCCCTCACTCAGGCGTATCAACTGACCCGTACAAAAATGGCGAAGAGAACTCAACGTTCTACCTATCTGAAGTAGACGGCATTGATGCAATCGCATTTGGTCACTCTCACGCAGTATTCCCAGGAAAAGGTTTTGATGACATTCAAGGCATCAACAACGAAACGGGCACAATGAACGGCGTTGCGGCAGTAATGCCAGGCCGCTGGGGTAGCCACGTTGGTGTTATGGATCTAACACTTGCACAAAAAGACGGTAAGTGGGAAGTCGTTAAAGGCCAATCAGAAGCACGCCCAATCTACGACAAGGTAGAAAAGAAATCTCTTGCAGCTGCTGATGAAGGCATCGTTTCTGCACTAGAAAAAGACCACGCAGGTACTCGTGAGTTTGTTAACCAACCGATTGGTAAAGCAGACGATGTGATGTACAGCTTCTTGTCTCTAGTACAAGACGATCCAACTGTTCAAATCGTGAACCTTGCGCAAAAAGATTACGTTGAGCAGTTCATCCAAGGTGATCCAGACTTAGATGGCACACCTGTACTTTCAGCAGCTGCACCATTCAAAGCAGGCGGCCGTAAGAATGACCCAGCGAACTTCACTGAAGTTGAATCTGGTCAACTGACATTCCGTAACGCGGCTGACTTATACCTTTACCCGAACACGCTAGTTGCAATGAAGGTAACAGGCCACGAAGTAAAAGAGTGGCTTGAGTGTTCTGCTGGTCAATTCCAACAAATAGATGTTAATTCGACCGCACCACAGCAGTTGGTTGAATGGGACGGCTTCCGCACTTACAACTTTGATGTCATCGATGGCGTTGAGTACCAAATCGATGTTACACAACCAGCAAAATACGATGGTAACTGTAAAGTTATTAATGAAGGCTCTGAGCGTATCGTAGGTCTAACTTACCAAGGTAAGCCAATCGACGTGAAGCAAGACTTCCTGATCGCAACCAACAACTACCGAGCATACAGCAATAAGTTCCCAGGTACGGGTGAAGACTTCATCGCATTTGATGCACCAGATGAGAACCGTACTGTTCTAGCAAACTACATCTCTCGAGTGAGCAAAGAGCAAGGTCAAGTGAGCCCAACGGCTGATAACAACTGGTCATTTGCGCCAATCAAAACGGATAAAAAGCTAGATATCCGCTTTGAAACATCTCCAAGCGACAAAGCGGCAGAGTTCATCAAAGAAAAGGGGCAATACCCGATGAAACGTGTTGCGACTGACGATGTTGGTTTTGCTGTTTACCAGATTGACCTAACTAAATAGATTACCTTGTAATCCATAGTTAACGTTCTGAAAGGCTGAGTTTAACGACTCAGCCTTTTTCTTTTGTTATTTATAAACCAAATCCACTGCCCTACTTTTCTCACCGTAAACGCCCGCTAATTCAATACCCAAACAGCGCGACTCAAACCGCCAATAAAATCAATCAAATATAAAAAAGCAGCAATCGCCTGTAAGTTTTTCTCCGCTCCTCCTGTCTATTTAATTTACTACACTCAATGAATGGTCATTAAGCCATTCATCTATGGGATAGATAAGGACATTTGATGAGCACCGTCGAGAGCATTCAAGCATGGTTAAATACGGGAGAGGAATCGCTGCTATGGCTGATGCTTGGCATTATCGCGCTTTCTTACTTGCTTGAAGATCTGGCGATTGTTACAGCGGCAGGTTTAGCAACTCAAGGACTCATGCTTCCTCAATATGCGTTGCTTGCCATTTTCATCGGCATTGCCACAGGAGATATCGGCCTCTATTACCTAGGTAAATCAGGACGTTATTTCCGAGGCGTTCGTTACAAAGCCCTCACCAACCGATACTTTCGTGCACTTCGCACTAAATTACGTCAAAACGCTTTCAGCAGTCTTTTTGTCATCCGCTTTATTCCCGGACTTCGTACCGTCGGTTTTACCTTAAGTGGCTTTTTCGCAATCCCACTGCCTACTTTCTTGTTTGCCGTTATTAGTGCCACTGCGCTCTGGACCGGCATTGTCTTCTCTGCCATCTACTATTTAGGGACATCAGCGTGGCTGCAAGCCTCTGAATATCAATGGATCATCATCCCGTGTGCCATCGCTTTGCTGTTTATCGGCAATCGATTAATGAATAGAACCTACTCTAGAGGATTATCATGAGTTCACCGCAAGATATTCGCATCATTCCAGCACATCAAATAAATGCAGGCATGCCCTTGCTTGAAAAAGATACCGTGCGCAGTGTCTCTCCTTATGAGTTTCTTCCAACTTGGTTCTTCTACACGCCAGTGGTGATTCAAAGCCTGATGCAAGGGTTACGGCACTTTGACTGGGCGCTGCCGCTCATCGCCAACCCGAGTATTAAGTTAAGCGGCATGGTAGGCGAATCAAAACACGAGATACTGAGCCTTGCTGGATCATCGAGTCAGCGTTGGATCTCTCCGTTTATCACCTTAACCAAAACGGATCTTAGCAGTAAGAAACAAGCCGAAGATGCGCGCAGCGCACTCATACAATCAGATCTCGATTTCCCCATTGTGGCCAAACCGGATCTTGGCTGTCGAGGTGTTGGCGTTAAGCTGATCAACACACAAGATCAACTTGAGCAGTATGTTGAGTCTTTCCCAAATAATGCTCGCTTTCTATTGCAAGAAAAGGCGCCTTATCAAGCCGAAGCGGGTGTTTTCTATGTTCGCTACCCAAATAAAAAGCAAGGCGAGATCATCTCGATCACACTCAAATACGCACCAATGGTGGTGGGCGATGGCAGCTCGACACTCAAACAGTTAATTGAAAATAGCCCGCGTGCTGGGCAGCTTAGTCACCTCTATCTACCGAGACATGAAGATAAATTGGATCAAGTGCTCACAGAGGGCGAAGAGTTCCAACTCGCGTTTGCAGGTAGCCATAGCCGTGGCTGTATCTTCCGAGACGGCAACCAATACATCACTCAGGCTTTAACCGAACGCTTAGATGAGATATTCGACGACTTCGATGGCTTTCACTTTGGACGACTCGACGTCAAATTCAAGGACATGAACAGCCTAATGAACGGCGAGGACTTCACGATCCTTGAGGTCAATGGCGCAAGCAGTGAGGCCGGGCACATCTGGGATCGCAACACACCGCTGCGAGAGATATTTTCGACGCTACTCCTGCAATACCGCATTCTTTTTGATATTGGCGCTCAACAAAAACAAAGAGGACACCAGCCTCCTTCTTTTAAGAGCTTATTTAACGCGTGGCAAGAAGAGCGACGTCTTGTTCAACAATATCCGACCACCGATTAACTTTGTACGAGGATCATGAATGAACCCCATAGCCCAACCGAGCGCCCTCACTTCTTTCTCTCCTAGTATCAAGGGAGCGGTAGAGATATTGAATCAGGGTTTAGAGTTTTTGTTAGCCATATCTGACAGCGACTATCTGACACGAGCAAAGCCGCACGTCACAAGTTCTATTGGTGAGCATACTCGTCACACGCTCGATCTTTTTCACGCTTTGATTTTAAAAGAGAATGCGACCGTTGATTACAACACTCGTCGTCGTGGTCACCCCGTCGAATTCGATAGGTCGATTGCGTTGAAAGAGATCCATTACGTGATCAACTGGCTTGAACGATTAGACCGTAGAGATCTCGAAGCGCCTATCATGATCCAAACCGAAGTTTCGATGGATACACAAGTATTTGCTAGCCTGCCTTCTACGCTAGAAAGAGAGGTCACCTTTGCTGCTCTGCATGCCAATCATCACTATGCGATGATCAAAGTGATCACGACCTTTCTTGATGTCGAAATATGCAATACCTTTGGTTATGCCCCGACCACCAGCAGCTATCTGAGGGAGCAATAATCATGTGTTCAGTATCTTGGCTGCTTGAAGAAAATGGTTATCAGGTCTTTTTTAACCGTGACGAACAAAAGACGCGAGCACTAGCAATGCCACCTAAACAATATCGAGTTAACGGCGTCGATATCATCATGCCACTCGACCCAACTGGCGGTGGTAGCTGGATCAGTATCAATGAGTTCGGGCTTTCGCTATGCCTACTCAATAACTATCAAGGCATAGTGCCTGTTGGACCTTTAGTCAGCCGTGGTTTGCTACTCAAGAATCTATCATCGAGTCGCAACATCAGCCTGCTCTCTGAAGCATTTCATCAGCTCGACCTGCACTCTTTTGCCCCGTTTACCTTGTTGGCTTTTGCGCCGAATTTAACTCAGAACAATGGTTTGGTTATCGCCTACATGTGGGATGGTATTCAACAGCACATCGTCGACACCGATTCTCCACTCTTCTCATCCGGTGTTGATTTAGAGCGAGTACAAGCCTACCGACAAGCAAAATACGATCAGCTTATGACAACAGGAAAGAATCAGCAGAACTTACTTCATTTTCACTCTCACCATCATAGCGAACAGCCTCATTTAGCGACCTGTATGCATCGTGAAGACGCGCACACCGTGAGCTTTACACACTTACGCAATCTACACGGCCAAGCCTCGATGTTTTACGCACCCGGCTCGCCTTGTGAACCCATTAAACCATACCAGATAAATCAACAGCGTTTTACCTTCGATTTATCACCAGCAATCAATCTATAGATGGAGTCCATCATGAGAAAACTATTAACCATGGTCATGCTACTTGTTAGCCCGTACGTATTTGCCGCCGATGAAATCTACACAGGGTTCTTTAGCAGTAAGGCGCTCGATGGCTACGACACTGTGGCTTATTTCACTTCAGGTAAGCCTATTGAAGGCAGTAAAAAATTCAGCACCGAGTACAAAGGCGCGGACTGGTATTTCTCTTCTGAAAAGAATCTGACTTTATTTGTTAATAATCCTGAAAAATATGCCCCTCAATATGGTGGTTATTGCGCTTGGGCTGTTTCAGCAAAAAGTGATTTTGCACCCGGAGACCCGAATCAATGGACGATTGTTGATAACAAGCTTTACCTCAACTACGACCAAGAGATTAAACAGCGTTGGGAACAAGACCGAGCACAACATATTCAAAAAGCCGACACCATTTGGCCGCAACTGATCAAATAAGGGAATAACCATGACATTCACTCCAGCTAAACATATTCCTGCGGCATTTATCGCTTTCGTATTTGTTCAGTCGCTGTTTTTTAAGTTCACAGGCTCATACGAGACTGAGCATATCTTTGGCACCTTGGCGACATGGTCTGGCTTAAGTTGGTTCGGTTCATTTGGCGGCTACTTGATTGGGTTCGCTGAATTGATTGCGGCCATTTTGCTGTTTACTCGTTGGCATGGCCTAGGTGCCATCATGAGTGTGGGGATTATGAGTGGCGCGATATTTTTCCATCTGTTTACGCCGCTCGGTATTCAAATGCCTGAGTTTAACGCAGCGGGTGAAATTGTCGGTTATGACGGCGGATTACTGTTTGGCATGGCATGTCTAGTATGGCTTTGCGGTGCATTTTTAAGTGTAAAAGATTTCAAGAATCAAGACGGTTTCCTAAACAACTTTAGTCAATAAGGTAGCTTCATTATGATTGATAGTCCTTTTCGTTTACCACGTTACACGCCTTTTGGTTTAGGTGAGTCTGTTGTCGAGTGGGCAACTGGGCTATCTAAGCTAGATAAGCTCTATCAAGATAGACCTGATGAGTTATCTAGCTTTGAATTCATGCATCACACCTTGTCAGCATTGAATATCGACTATTCCGTTTCAGCAGGCGCCACTAATAATATTCCCGAACAAGGGCCAGTAGTCATTGTGGCTAACCACCCGCTTGGTGCGATTGAAGGCGTGATCCTTGCTGATCTCGTAGGATCGGTAAGAAAGGATGTGAAGGTGTTGGCCAATGAGTTGCTCAAGCGACTGCCTGAACTGGATGATCTTTTCATTGGGGTCGATGTCTTTAACAGTAAAGAATCGAAACGCACCAATGCTAAAGCTATTCGAGATGCCAATCGTCATTTAGCAGACGGTGGACTCTTGATTGTGTTCCCTGCTGGCGAAGTATCGAGTTACCGTAAAGGAGCCAAGACACTAACAGACATCGAGTGGAGCAAATCAGTCGCAAAGTTTGTTAAGCGTCACCAAGCCACCACGGTGCCTATCTTTATCAATGGCAAGAACAGTGAGCTTTTCTACCAAGCGGGCCGTGTTCACCCACTACTGAGAACGGCTTTACTTGGCCGTGAACTTCTTAATAAACGAGCGACTACCATCTCTATCTCTATTGGCTCTTCAATCCCATACTCAGAGATAAAATCGTTTGAACAAGAGATGGATATCGTCAACTATCTGCGACTCAATACCTATCTGATGAGTCAACAAGATAGCCCTAGTACGCCAATCCATGCGCCCTCTTTTGACACTCAGGTTATTGCGCCTATTCCATCAGAAGTACTCTCTATAGAAGTCGCGTCACTTCCTCAAGAAATGAGATTACTGGAACAGGGAGATTTTGAGGTGTACTGCACACCGAGCCAGTCGATCCCCAATTTAATGCGCGAGATTGGTCGAGTAAGAGAGGAGAGCTTTAGAGAGGTCGGCGAAGGCAGCGGGCTTGCCTGTGATTTAGATGAGTATGACCTTTACTACCATCAACTGTTTGTGTGGAACAAAGCCAAGGCTGAATTAGTCGGTGCATATCGACTTGGTATGGTCGACAAGTTGATCGCTGAGCACGGGCTTGATCAACTCTATTCCCGCAGTCTGTTTAACTACAATCAAGAATTCATCGATACCTTAGACAACAGTATCGAGCTTGGGCGTTCCGTAGTGAGCAAGCCTTATCAAAAGAGCCTTAACTCACTATTACTATTGTGGAAAGGTATCGCGGCCTTCGTGTATCGTCACCCTCAATACACTCACCTATTCGGCCCAGTCAGTATCAGTAATGATTACAGTCATAATGCTCGCCTGTTGATTGCGACGACCTTATCGATACATCATTATGACGAAGAAAAAGCAAATCTGGTTTCTCCTTCGTCACCACTTAATACCAGTAATCATGTGTTCTGGCAAAATCACCTGTTATCGTCATTGGCGAGTGTTCCTCTGCTCTCTAAAGTGTTAGCACGTATGGAGCAAGGAAAAGGCCTACCAGTATTACTGCGCCAGTATCTAGGGATGAACGGTAAGTTGGTGTGCTTTAACGTCGACCCATCATTTAATGATGCTCTGGATGGCTTGATTGTGGTTAACCTTAAGAAAGTACCACTGAAAACTCTTGGTAAATACATGGGTAGAGAACTTGCTCAAGATTATCTAGAACAGCACGCTCGACGCTGATTTAGCCCGCTCTGTACCTATACTCAAATAAGTGCGATGATTTCGACACTTATTTGGGTTAGGTTATTTCCATGCACACCTCTTTTATCGAACAACTACAAAGCTTCGACTTCTCTGAAAGTCAGATTGAATCTCTATTAGCCGTCGCGAAACCACTTGAGCTACCAACCAGACACATCCTGATCAATCAAGGTGAAATGGCGAGTTCAATCTACTTTGTACTTGAAGGCTTGTGCCACGCTTGTTATCTCACTGATGACGGCAAGCAATACAGCAAAGAGTTCTACTGGGAACAAGATTGGATCATCGGCTTTGAGAGTTTGATAAAAAACCAAGCGTCCCCTTACCTATTAGAAACGCTCACACCAATTACTATGTTAGAACTGCCAATGAACGCAGTTATCGAGTGGCGCGCATCAAACAACCCTTTGTATTTAAAGTTATTAGAAACTCAGCTGATGCATAAGGAAAACAAAGAACGCTTTATGCTGCTCTATACTCCAGAGCAACGCTATCAACTTTTCTGCGAACATTATCCCGACCTTGAACAGCGCTTGAACGACAATCAAATTGCTGCTTACCTCGGTATAACCGCGATCAGCCTGAGCAGAATTAAAGGTCGAATTAACAATAGTTAATGCCAACAATCATCACGCATAGTACATTCAGAGCATCGATAATCTCTGGATGTAAACATGATCACTTGGCACTCAATTCCCTTTTCTGAACTCTCAACACAACAGCTTTATCAACTACTTAAATTAAGAGTCGATGTATTTGTGGTGGAGCAAACTTGTCCTTATCCAGAACTCGACGGAAAAGATACACTCGTGGGTGTTGAGCACCTACTTGGCTATTCTGATGAAGAGTTAGTAGCGTGTGCACGTTTATTACCACCAGGTACGTCTTACGACAACACCAGCATCGGCCGAGTAGCAACCAAGCAATCAGCAAGAGGTGATGGCCTAGGGCATCAGTTAATAAAAGAAGCACTAACACGCTGTGAGGCTCTTTGGCCAAATACGGCCATTGATATTGGCGCGCAGCAACATCTAGAAAACTTCTATGCGAGCCACGGCTTCAAGACCATCTCGGATATGTACCTCGAAGATGATATTCCTCATGTAGACATGAGATTAGAAAAATAATGACGAATATCACTGCCGGTATTCTATTGTTGGTTGCAGGTAACTTGTTTGCCTCGCTTTCCGACGTAGCGGTAAAGCTGTTAAATGGCGAAGTACCGCCCTTACAGTATATTTTTTTCCGACAGTTGATATCTCTGCTCATCATCACCCCTTTGTGGCTACAGCAGAAAAAGGAACAACGACGCTTACAGCAAGCCAAAGTGACCATCATACGCGGACAGCTAATACTAATTGGCAGTGGATGTATGGTTGTCGCGATTACCCACTTATCTTTGGCTACCGCCAACGCTGTATTTTATGTCGCGCCCTTATTGATGCTGCCTCTATCTATGTTTCTACTGAAAGAGCAACCAGCACTTGGCAAGGTCATCGCCACCACTATCGGTTTTATTGGTGCATTGATTGTCTTGAGGCCATCGCAATTTCATTGGGCTGCATTGTTTGCATTAGGCACAACTCTGACGCTCGCACTGTTCAATGTATTGGTAAGAAAGCTTCCGAGTGAGCAAACGGTGATCACTACGCTGTGGTGGACAACGTTATTCTCTATTCCAGCATCATTGGTACTGTGCTTCCTATACTGGCAACCGGTATCGGTGGAGCATTTGGGATACATAGCACTCAGTGCAACGTTAATCTTGAGTTACAACGGCCTTGCGGTTGCTGCCTACCAAAAAGCACACTCTAGCCAAATTGCCTTGGCTGAGTATTCAGGACTGATGTTTGTCGCGTTAATAGGTGCAATATGGTTTGATGAGATACCAGATACGTTAACCTTTATCGGTATTATGCTCATCATCTTGCCACTCGCCCCTTTCAAGCGACCAAAAAAAAGAGCTAATGCTTAGCTCTTTTCTATCGTTTATATGTGTCTGGTGAAGTGCTTTAACTCAGGTTCACTATTCATCTATTTACTGCGACCAAAGCCACCATCTGATAACCGGAAAAACATCACCGAAGTATTGCCTTTCTCAAGCTGAAGAATGTCTAGTTGCCCAGTCTCGGCTAGTTTGAATCGAACCAGCTGGCCTTTACGAATCTGGCTAAGCGGCTTGTCTGCACCTTCAATACGAACCAAAGCGTTAAGATCAGACAGCGGTAGATCATTATTTCGGAACACTTGAGCTAACGTATCTCCTTGCTTAACAAGATACTCTTGCCAACTGGTTGGCTCAGAAGAATTACTTTTAGCATTTCTCTGCTCGCTTAAGCCAACAGTATTTATCTCAAGCTCAACACGAGATGTTGCTGGTGCGTTGTCTACTTTAGGCTCTGGTAGCGGTGCAAACAATAAGATTAATATGATCGGCGAAATCACCATCAATAATTTCTGGTGTAATTTCGGCAATGATCCCCAAGTTTGCACTGATGAGGTTTTCATTTTCTTTAGATCGATCGAGCTTAGTTTCTCTTTGACCTGATTCAGTCGGTCCTTGAACTCTGCTAAGTGGTCTACTTTCTGTTTTTTCTTTTGACGACGATTCATGCCACTGCGTCCTATACATTGAATAACTACAGTATAAAAACCAAAGTACCAACAGTATAGATCTTTCCGCGACAACAGAGAGCAAAGCAAGAAAATTGACATAGCTGTGATTTGGACACGGTAAAGCGTAAGTGATCAGAGGCTAGCCGTTTATTCAGGCTGCTAATACTGGTATTCTTACCCTTTTCGTACTGACAAAAAGAGTGACTTTTCATGTCTGAAGTAAAATTTGAAACTGTAGAGCAAAAAGCTAGCTACGGTATCGGTCTACAAATGGGCCAACAACTTGCTGGTTCTGGTCTTGAAGGCCTAAACGTTGATGCAATCGCTGCTGGTATCGCAACAGCTCTAGTTGGCGACATGCCAGCTATCGAAGTTGACGAAATCAACAACGCACTACAAGAGCTACACACTCGTGGTGAAGCTGCACGTCAAGAACTAGCTAAAGCTGCTGCTGCTGACGGCGAAGCTTTCCTAGCTGACAACGCTCTTCGTTCAGAAGTTACAGTTCTTGAGTCTGGTCTTCAGTACGAAGTACTAACTGAAGGTACTGGTGAAATCCCAACTGCAGACAAGCAAGTACGCGTTCACTACCACGGCGAGCTAACTGACGGTACAGTTTTCGATAGCTCTGTATCTCGCGGTCAACCTGCTGAATTCCCAGTAACTGGCGTAATTCAAGGTTGGGTACAAGCTCTACAAATGATGCCTGTTGGCTCTAAGTGGAAGCTATACATCCCTCAAGATCTAGCATACGGTGAGCGTGGCGCAGGTGCTGCAATCCCACCATTTGCTGCTCTAGTATTCGAAGTAGAACTTCTAGCAATTCTTTAATTTCTATAAAAACCTTTAGTGAAACAAAAAACTATAGGTAAATTAGACTGAATTAGCTCAACGGCGATGTGACTACATCGCCGTTTTTCGTTTATAGTGAAAGAGTAAATTACTTTATTACTTAAGGACGAATAATGAAGAAAGTACTCATCACCGTTTTAAGCAGCCTTGCTGTGGTATCTTGCGCTAGTACTAGCGAGTCAGAACAAGTTAGCTCAACTTCTGATATTAACTATTCCCAACTATCACAAACAGCCCTTATGGCCGCTGTAGACATGTGGTCTCAAAAAAATGAAGCAACACCATTTACGAGCGCCCTTGCTAATTCCCTAAGTGACAAAGCATCTGTAACAAATGAGCAAGCTATAGGTGGAGTAGGCTCCATGCTAGCTCTTGCCCAAAATACCCTTGATAACTTTGACAACCAAGAGCTCGAAATGCTTTTCCCTGGAATGTCGACGCTTGATTCTACCGGTTTAACGTCAGTATTGGACTCAAAAACATCTGTTGAAAATGCATTTTCAGGATTAGGTATGGATTCATCAATGGTTGCGGCGTTTGCACCAATCATTATTCAAGGGCTAGAGTCACAAGGCGCAACAAGCGGTCTCGTTGATTCACTCGAAGCTATTTGGTTGTAATAACCAGTGATTAATAATTGATTTAAAATACTTAAAGGGCGCTTCGGTGCTCTTTTTTGTGCGTTGAACAAAAGAGATACGAGATACGAGATACGAGATACGAGATACGAGATACGAGATACGAGATATTATTAAGAAATGGAGCAGAGAAGGTAAAGAAAAGTGCCAAATATCGTGGTGCAATTCTTATGTCGGTCTCCTAATTCTACAGATACAAAAAAGCCGAGCTAATGCTCGGCTTTTGTATTAAGAATCTAGTATAGATTACTCAGCAGCTTCTTCAGCAGCTGGGCGGTCTACAAGCTCAATGTAAGCCATTGGAGCTTTATCACCAGTACGGAAACCACATTTAAGAATGCGAGTGTAACCACCTTGGCGAGCCGCGAAACGCGGGCCTAGTTCATTAAATAGTTTTGCCACAACTTCGTTATCACGAGTGCGAGCAAATGCAAGACGACGGTTAGCAACACTGTCTGTCTTAGCTAGGGTAATCAATGGCTCAATTACGCGACGTAGTTCTTTTGCTTTAGGCACGGTAGTTTTAATAACTTCGTGACGAACAAGAGAGCTAGCCATGTTGCTGAACATCGCTTTGCGATGACTGCTGTTGCGGTTGAGTTGACGACCACTTTTACGATGGCGCATGACCTAATCCTTCTAACTTTTCGATTAATCTTCAGCGATTGACGCTGGTGGCCAGTTTTCTAGGCGCATGCCTAGAGAAAGACCACGTGAAGCAAGCACATCTTTAATCTCTGTAAGAGATTTCTTACCAAGGTTTGGCGTTTTAAGTAGCTCAACCTCAGTGCGCTGTACAAGATCACCGATGTAGTGAATCGCTTCTGCTTTCAAACAGTTAGCAGAGCGAACTGTTAGTTCAAGATCGTCTACAGGACGTAGTAGGATAGGATCGAATTCTGGCTTCTCTTCCTTCTCCTCAGGTACACGTACATCACGAAGATCTACGAACGCATCCAGTTGTTCAGCTAAAATAGTAGCTGCACGACGGATTGCTTCCTCAGGTTCTAGAGTACCGTTCGTTTCCATATCGATAACAAGCTTGTCTAAGTCAGTACGCTGTTCTACACGTGCCGCTTCAACAGCATAGGCGATTTTATCGACCGGGCTGTATGTAGCGTCAACAAGTAGACGACCGATTGGACGCTCATCTTCTTCAGTATGGATACGAGCTGAAGCTGGAACGTAACCACGACCACGTTCTACTTTGATACGCATAGCGATCTCAGCGTTGTCATCCGTTAGGTGACAAATTACGTGCTCAGGGTTAGCGATCTCTACATCACCATCGTGGGTGATGTCACCTGCAACAACAGGGCCTGAGCCTGATTTGTTCAGTGTAATAAACACTTCATCTTTGCCTTCAGCAACGCGTACAGCTAAACCTTTAAGGTTTAGAAGGATTTCCAGGATATCTTCCTGAACGCCTTCTTTAGTGCTGTATTCGTGTAGCACACCTTCGATTTCAACTTCTGTTACGGCACAACCCGGCATAGAAGATAGAAGAATGCGGCGAAGAGCATTACCTAGAGTATGGCCGAAACCGCGCTCTAATGGCTCAAGAGTTACTTTCGCGTGTGTCGTATTGATCTGTTCAATGTCAACAAGACGCGGCTTAAGAAATTCTGTTACAGAACCCTGCATTGTGTCCTCTCTTTTTTTAACCTTACTTAGAGTAAAGTTCGACGATCAAGTGTTCATTGATGTCAGCTGATAGGTCAGAACGCTCAGGCATACGCTTGAATGTACCTTCCATTTTGCCAGCATCTACTTCAATCCAAGTTGGCTTTTCACGTTGTTCAGCAACTTCTAGAGCCGCTTTAATACGAGATTGCTGTTTAGCTTTCTCGCGGATAGAAACAACGTCGTTTGCCGCTACTTTGAAAGAAGGAACGTTTACAACTTTACCGTTAACTAGAATAGACTTGTGGCTAACTAGTTGACGAGATTCAGCACGAGTAGCGCCAAAGCCCATACGGTAAACTACGTTATCAAGACGACCTTCAAGAAGCTGAAGCAGGTTTGCACCTGTGTTGCCTTTAAGACGTGCAGCTTCTTTGTAGTAGTTGCGGAATTGTTTTTCTAGAACGCCGTAAATACGACGAACTTTTTGCTTCTCACGAAGCTGAACGCCATACTCAGATAGACGACCGCGACGAGCGCCGTGTACACCTGGTGCGTTATCAATTTTACACTTGGTATCGATCGCACGGACACCAGACTTAAGGAATAAGTCAGTACCTTCGCGACGGCTAAGCTTCAGCTTAGGACCCAAATATCTTGCCATGATCTTTCTCCAATATTCCTAGAAACGAAACTTAAACGCGACGTTTCTTAGGTGGACGACAACCGTTATGAGGGATTGGTGTCGCATCAACAATGTTAGTGATACGGAAACCAGCAGCGTTCAGTGCACGAACAGTAGATTCGCGACCTGGACCTGGACCCTTAACCATAACTTCCAAGTTCTTTAGGCCATATTCTTTAGCCATTTCACCACAACGCTCAGCTGCAACTTGTGCTGCGAACGGAGTAGATTTACGAGAACCACGGAAACCTGAACCACCTGCTGTAGCCCATGCAAGAGCGTTGCCTTGACGGTCAGTGATAGTTACGATTGTGTTGTTGAAAGAAGCATGAATGTGCGCTACGCCATCAGCTACTTGCTTGCGTACGCGCTTACGCGCGCGAGTTGGTTGTTTTGCCATTGTACTCTACCTTATCCGACTATTTCTTGATCGGCTTGCGCGGACCCTTACGGGTGCGAGCGTTGGTTTTAGTACGCTGTCCACGTAGTGGTAGACTGCGACGATGACGAAGACCGCGGTAACAGCCAAGGTCCATAAGACGCTTGATGTTCATCGATACTTCACGACGTAGATCACCTTCTACAGTGTATTTAGCTACACCATCACGCAGTTGATCGATCTGCTCTTCAGTTAGTTCACTGATCTTAGCATCTTCAGCAATACCCACTTCAGCTAGAATAGCTTGAGAGCGAGTTTTGCCAATACCGTAGATTGCAGTAAGTGCAATTACAGAATGCTTATGATCAGGAATGTTAATGCCGGCTATACGGGCCATTATTCACTCCTAAGGGGGTTCATAAAAGAATTATCCGCAGCAAAGCCCGTTATGGATACGCTGCGGCATACTACTTCTTTTGCACGCAAAAGGTAGGCCGAGGAATATACTCGACTCTACCTAGTATTTCAAGTAAAAATTTCTGCTGATTAGCCTTGGCGTTGCTTATGCTTTGGCTCACTGCAAATCACGCGAACGACACCGTTACGCTTGATAACTTTACAGTTACGGCAGATTTTTTTAACGGAAGCACGAACTTTCATTGCTAAACTCCGTAAATGGAATCGAAATAATTACTACCGAATTAACGGCCGTAACCTTTCAGATTCGCTTTCTTTAACACAGAATCATACTGTTGTGACATCAGATGAGTCTGTACCTGTGCCATGAAATCCATGATAACTACCACTACGATTAGTAGTGATGTGCCGCCGAAGTAGAAACGAACGTTCCACGCGACCATCATGAATTCAGGGATCAGACATATAAAAGTAATGTATAGAGCGCCCGCTAGGGTTAGTCTAGTCATCACTTTATCGATATATTTCGCTGTCTGCTCACCTGGGCGGATACCGGGTACGAATGCACCAGACTTCTTCAAATTATCAGCTGTTTCACGCGGGTTAAACACCAACGCTGTATAGAAGAAACAGAAGAAGATTATAGCTGCTGCATAAAGCATTACATACAAAGGTTGACCTGGGCTAAGAGCTAATGACACGTCAGTTAACCAACCGAACGCGCTGCTTTCACCATTTTGACCAAACCATTGTGCTAATGTTCCTGGGAACAAAATAATACTTGATGCAAAAATCGCTGGAATAACACCTGCCATATTAATCTTAAGAGGCAAGTGAGAGCTTTGAGCTGCAAAAACTTTACGACCTTGTTGACGCTTCGCATAGTTAACGACGATACGACGTTGACCACGTTCCATGAAAACTACGAAGTAAATTACAGCAAAAGACAATACCGCGATAAACAACAGAAGAAGCACATGCAATTCACCTTGACGCGCTTGCTCGATTGTTTGACCGATTGCAGAAGGCAATCCAGCAACAATACCTGCAAAAATCAGAATGGAAATACCATTACCGATTCCTCGCTCAGTGATTTGTTCACCTAACCACATCAAAAACATGGTACCAGTTACTAAACTCACGGTAGCAATAAGCGTAAACATGGTTTGGTTGATAACAACCAGATTGTCGACCATGTTTGGTAAGCCTGTTGCGATACCAATAGCTTGGAATGTTGCAAGTACAAGCGTGCCGTAGCGTGTATATTGGCTTATCTTACGACGGCCTGCTTCACCCTCTTTTTTGAGTTCCGCTAACGCTGGATGAACTACAGTTAGCAATTGGACTACGATCGATGCCGAAATGTACGGCATGATACCCAATGCTAATATAGATGCACGCTCAAGAGCACCACCGGAGAACATGTTAAACATTTCTACGATGGTACCTTTTTGCTGATCGAACAAATCGGCAAGTACAGCTGCGTCAATACCAGGGATCGGCACAAAAGAGCCGGCTCGGAATACTAAAAGTGCACCAATTACGAATAATAAGCGCGACTTTAGTTCACTTAAGCCGCTCTGAGCACTACGAAAATCTTTTCCTGGTTTCTTAGCCATCTGTACCTCGTTCCTCGAGATTATTCCTCGATTTTACCGCCTGCAGCTTCGATTGCAGCTTTAGCGCCTTTAGTCACGCGTAGACCTTTAACAGTCACAGCTTTGCTTAGGTCACCAGAAAGAACGATCTTAACAAACTCGATGTTCTTAGTGATAACGTTAGCAGCTTTAAGGCTGTTAAGATCAACTACGTCACCTGTTACTTTCGCTAGCTCAGCTAGACGAACTTCAGCAGACACTAGGCTCTTACGAGAAGTGAAACCGAATTTAGGTAGACGTTGTTTTAGAGGCATTTGACCGCCTTCAAAACCTGGACGAACAGAGCCGCCAGAACGTGACTTTTGACCTTTGTGACCGCGGCCACCTGTTTTACCAAGGCCAGAACCGATACCACGACCTACACGCTTCTTAGAAGGTTTAGAGCCAGCAGCCGGTGATAGAGTATTCAAACGCATTCTGATTACTCCTCAATCTTAACCATGTAGTAAACCTTGTTGATCATACCGCGTACGCACGGAGTATCTTCAAGTTCTACTGTATGGTTGATGCGACGAAGACCTAGACCTTTAAGACACGCTTTGTGCTTAGGTAGGCGACCAATTGAGCTTTTAGTTTGAGTTACTTTAATAGTTGCCATCGTGTGCTTACTCCGAAATAGATTCAACAGTTAGACCACGTTTAGCAGCAACCATTTCTGGTGACTTAACGTCTACTAGAGCACCAATCGTTGCGCGAACAACGTTGATTGGGTTCGTTGAACCGTATGCTTTAGAAAGAACGTTATGTACGCCTGCAACTTCAAGTACGGCACGCATTGCACCACCGGCAATAACACCTGTACCTTCAGCAGCTGGCTGCATGTAAACTTTAGAGCCCGAATGACGACCTTTCACCGGGTGGTGAAGAGTGCCTTCGTTAAGCGCAACAGTAACCATGTTACGACGCGCTTTTTCCATTGCTTTTTGAATCGCTGCAGGTACTTCACGAGCTTTGCCGTAACCGAAACCTACGCGACCATTACCGTCACCAACTACTGTTAGTGCAGTGAAGCTCATGATTCGACCACCTTTAACCGTCTTAGATACACGGTTAACAGCGATCAGCTTTTCTTGCAAATCATTAGCTTGTTGTTGTTCTTTAGCCATCTTCCAACCCTACCTTAGAATTTCAGACCAGCTTCGCGAGCAGATTCTGCTAGCGCCGCTACTCGACCGTGGTATTGGAAACCAGAACGGTCAAATGCAACTGAAGCTACGCCTTTTTCAAGAGCGCGCTCAGCAACAGCTTTACCAACTGCTTTAGCTGCATCGACGTTACCAGTGTTCTTAACTTGCTCACGGATCGCTTTTTCTACAGTAGAAGCAGCTGCGATAACCTCAGAGCCGTTTGCCGAGATAACTTGAGCGTAAACATGGCGAGGAGTACGATGTACTACCAGGCGAGTTGCACCAAGTTCTGCAATCTTACGACGTGCACGTGTAGCACGACGGATGCGAGATGCTTTCTTATCCATAGTGATACCTTACTTCTTCTTAGCTTCTTTAGTACGCACATTTTCATCTGCGTAACGAACACCTTTGCCTTTGTAAGGCTCAGGAGCACGGTAAGAACGAATGTCAGCCGCAACTTGACCTACTACTTGCTTATCGCAACCAGTAATAACGATCTCAGTTTGGCTAGGGCACTCAGCTTTAATACCTTCAGGTAGAGCGTGCTCTACTGGGTGAGAAAAACCAAGAGTTAGACCTACAGCGTTGCCTTTCATAGCAGCACGGTAACCAACACCCTTAAGAGTTAGCTTCTTAGTGAAGCCCTCAGTAACACCCACAACCATGTTATTAACTAGAGCGCGAGCTGTACCAGCTTGTGCCCATGCGTTAGTAACACCTTCTTTCGGACCGAAAGTTAGGTTGTTTTCTTCCTGTGCAATAACTACGGCGCTGTTAAGAACGCGAGTAAGCTCACCTTTGCTACCTTTTACAGTAACTTCTTGGCCGTTTAGTTTCACCTCTACGCCAGCTGGAATAGCGACAGGTGCTTTAGCAACACGAGACATAATCTACTCCTTAAGCTACGTAACAGATGATTTCACCGCCAAGACCTGCTTTACGAGCAGCACGGTCAGACATCAGACCCTTGGAAGTAGAAACAACTGCAATACCAAGACCACCCATCACTGTAGGTAAAGAGTCTTTATTTTTATAAACTCTTAGACCAGGACGTGATACGCGCTTGATTTGCTCGATTACAGGTTTAGCTTGGAAGTACTTAAGAGTAACTTCTAGCTCAGGTTTTGCTTCGCTGTCAACAGCGAAGTCTACGATGTAACCTTCAGCTTTAAGTAATGCAGCAATTGCAACTTTAAGCTTTGAAGAAGGCATTTTTACAGCAACTTTATTTGCTGCCTGACCGTTACGAACGCGGGTCAGCATATCCGAAATCGGATCTTGCATGCTCATAAGATTTACTCCAAATGATTAAGTGGCAATTACCAGCTAGCCTTACGAAGACCCGGAATCTCGCCTTTCATGCAAGCTTCGCGAACCTTAATACGGCTTAGACCGAATTTACGTAGGTAACCGTGTGGACGACCAGTTTGGTTGCAACGGTTGCGCTGACGTGATGCACTTGAATCACGTGGAAGAGATTGCAGTTTAAGAACCGCATTCCAACGATCTTCTTCAGATGCGTTTACATCGCTAATGATAACTTTTAGCGCAGAACGCTTTTCAGCGAACTTAACTACTAGTTTTGCACGTTTAGCTTCACGTGCTTTCATTGATTGTTTAGCCATAACAGTAACCCTACCCTTACTTACGGAATGGGAAGTTAAAGGCAGCCAGCAGAGCTCGGCCTTCCTCATCGGATCCCGCAGATGTCGTGATAGTAATATCAAGACCGCGGACACGATCGACTTTATCGTAGTCGATTTCCGGAAAGATGATTTGCTCGCGAACGCCCATGCTGTAGTTACCGCGTCCGTCAAAAGACTTAGCGCTAACACCACGGAAATCACGTACACGTGGAAGTGCGATAGAGATTAAACGCTCTAAAAATTCCCACATGCGCTCACCACGCAAGGTTACTTTACAACCAATTGGGTAGCCTTCACGAATTTTGAAACCAGCTACAGATTTACGCGCTTTCGTGATAAGAGGCTTTTGACCAGAGATCGTTGCCATATCAGATGCTGCGTTTTCTAGCAGTTTCTTATCGTTGATTGCTTCACCAACGCCCATGTTTAGGGTGATTTTCTCAATCCTAGGGACTTGCATGACGCTTGTGTAGCTGAACTCTTTGGTAAGCTCAGCGACTACAGACGACTTGTAGTAATCATGCAGTTTCGCCATAGTAGAACTCCAAATTACTTCTAATTAGTTAGAAACAGTTTCGCCGTTAGATTTGAAGAAACGAACTTTCTTGCCATCTTCGATACGGAAACCGATACGGTCTGCTTTACCAGTAGCCGCGTTAAAGACTGCAACGTTAGAAGCATCAATAGCTGCTTCTTGTTCAACGATGCCACCTTGTTGACCTAGAGCCGGAACCGGCTTTTGGTGTTTTTTAACAAGATTGATGCCTTCAACAACAACTTTACCAGTTGTCAGAACCTTAGTTACTTTACCTTTCTTGCCTTTATCTTTACCAGCAAGAATGATTACTTCGTCATTACGACGGATTTTAGCTGCCATGTTGCCGCTCCTTACAGAACTTCAGGTGCAAGTGATACAATCTTCATGAATTTCGCGTTACGAAGTTCACGAGTCACAGGACCAAAGATACGTGTGCCGACTGGTTGCTCAGTAGTGTCATTTAACAATACACAAGCATTACTGTCGAAGCGAATGACAGAACCGTCTGGGCGACGAACGCCTTTACGGGTGCGCACTACTACCGCCTTCAGAACATCACCTTTCTTTACTTTACCGCGAGGAATCGCTTCCTTCACTGTAACCTTGATGACGTCACCGATATGTGCATAACGGCGGTGAGAGCCACCCAGAACCTTAATACACATTACCTTGCGCGCGCCAGAGTTATCTGCTGCGTCAAGTGTACTTTGCATCTGGATCATTGTTAGTGCTCCGCTAAATATTAAAACTAGACCCTCTCGGGTCGGGCTGCCTCTTTAAAAGGGACGCGAATTGTACCACCCTTTTTTTAAATTGGGTAGACAAAAAACAAGCGGCTCCAAAAAATTATTTGGAGCCGCTTATAAGTTATAGAATTACAAAGATTAAATCTTCGCTTTTTCTAGAACTTTAACCAATGTCCAAGACTTAGTCTTAGACAGAGGACGACACTCAGCGATTTCAACTTTGTCGCCTAGGCCACAAGTGTTGTCTTCGTCGTGTGCGTGTACTTTAGTCGTGCGTTTGATGAACTTACCGTAAATTGGGTGTTTTACAGTACGCTCAATAGCAACAACGATAGACTTGTCCATCTTGTCACTTACTACACGGCCTTGCTGGATGCGGTTAGTTTCGCTCATTATGCGCCTGCCTTTTCAGTCAAAACAGTTTTCACACGTGCGATGTCACGGCGTACAGCTTTTAGAGTATGAGTTTGCTGTAGTTGACCAGTTGCAGCTTGCATGCGCAAGTTGAACTGTTCACGTAGCAAATTCAATAGCTCAGCGTTAAGCTCTTCAACGTTCTTTTCGCGTAGATCTTGTGCTTTCATCACATCACCTGCTTAGTTACAAAAGTAGTTTTAACAGGCAGTTTACGTGCCGCTAGGCGGAACGCTTCACGTGCCAACTCTTCAGGTACGCCATTCATCTCGTACATAACTTTGCCTGGTTGGATTTGAGCAACCCAGTACGCAACTGAACCTTTACCTTTACCTTGACGAACTTCAAGAGGCTTTTCAGTAATCGGTTTGTCTGGGAAAACACGGATCCAGATTTGACCTTGACGCTTAATGTGACGTGTCATAGCACGACGTGCCGCTTCGATTTGACGTGCAGTCAGACGACCACGGCCAACAGCTTTAAGACCGAATTCGCCGAAGCTTACTTCAGTACCTTTAGCTAGACCACGGTTACGACCAGTCATAACCTTGCGGAACTTAGTACGTTTTGGTTGTAGCATCGTTCGACTCCTTACTTACGGCCTTTACGCTGCTTCTTAGGCTTATCGCCTTTTGGCTCTACTGCGTTAGCAGCTGGCATACCGCCTAGAATCTCACCTTTGAAGATCCAAACTTTAATGCCGATCACACCGTATTGGGTGTGAGCCGAAGAAGTTGCGTAATCAATGTCTGCACGTAGAGTGTGTAGAGGCACACGGCCTTCACGGTACCACTCTGAACGTGCGATTTCAGCACCGCCAAGACGGCCGCCTACTTGTACTTTGATGCCTTTAGCGCCTAGACGCATAGCATTTTGTACCGCACGCTTCATTGCACGACGGAACATAACACGACGCTCTAGTTGAGACGCGATGCTATCAGCTACAAGCTGACCATCTAGCTCAGGCTTACGTACTTCAGCGATGTTAATTTGCGCTGGTACACCTGCGATTTTAGCTACAGCTGCGCGTAGCTTCTCTACGTCTTCACCTTTCTTACCGATAACAACGCCAGGACGAGCTGTGTGAATAGTCACACGGATGCTCTTCGCTGGACGCTCGATAACGATACGAGATAATGATGCTTTTTGTAGTTCCTTGGTAAGGAACTGACGTACCTTGAAGTCGCCGTCTAGGTTGTCAGCGAATTCGTTGGTATTAGCAAACCATGTAGCATTCCAAGGCTTAACGATGCCAAGACGAATACCATTAGGATGTACTTTCTGACCCATTGCTTACTCTCCTAGTCTTTAGCGATCTGCTACAACAATAGTGATGTGGCTTGAACGCTTCAAGATACGATCCGCACGACCTTTAGCACGAGGCATAATACGCTTCATGATAGGGCCCTCATCTACGAAGATTTTAGCGACATTTAGATCGTCGATATCTGCACCTTCGTTATGTTCCGCGTTAGCGATAGCTGACTCAAGAACTTTCTTAACTAGTACAGCAGCTTTTTTGTTGCTGAAAGTTAGAATTTCTAGAGCCTGGTCTACCGACTTACCGCGAATTTGGTCTGCAACTAAGCGAGCTTTCTGTGGAGAAATACGAGCAAAGTTATGTTTAGCTAAAGCTTCCATCATCTACTCCTTATTTCTTCTTAGCTTTCTTATCTGCAGCATGACCGCGATAAGTACGAGTTGGTGCAAATTCGCCCAGTTTGTGACCGATCATTTCTTCGGTAACGAAAACTGGAACGTGCTGACGACCATTATGGACAGCGATGGTCAAACCAATCATTGTTGGGATGATCATTGAGCGACGGGACCAAGTCTTAATAGGCTTTTTGTCTCCGCTTTCCACCGCTTTCTCTACCTTCTTCAGCAAGTGTAGGTCAATAAAAGGACCTTTCTTGAGAGAACGTGGCATGGCGATTCCTCTTTATAAATTATTTAGTGCGACGACGTACGATGTACTTGTCAGTGCGCTTGTTCTTACGAGTCTTGAAGCCCTTAGTAGGAACGCCCCAAGGAGAAACTGGGTGACGACCACCAGATGTGCGGCCTTCACCACCACCATGTGGGTGATCCACCGGGTTCATTACTACACCACGTACGGTTGGACGTACGCCGCGCCAGCGTGAAGCACCAGCTTTACCAAGTTCACGTAGCATATGCTCAGAGTTACCAACTTCACCGATCGTTGCACGACCTTCAGAAAGAACTTTGCGCATTTCACCAGAACGTAGACGGATAGTTACGTATGCACCATCGCGAGCGATGATTTGAGCATAAGCACCAGCCGAACGAGCTAGTTGAGCACCTTTACCAGGCTTAAGTTCAACACAGTGTACAGTAGAACCTACTGGGATGTTGCGCATCGGCAGAGTGTTACCTGCTTTGATTGCAGCATCTACGCCAGATTGAATCTGGTCGCCTGCGTTAACACCTTTAGGTGCAATGATGTAACGACGCTCACCGTCTGCGTACAGAACTAGAGCGATGTTAGCACTACGGTTTGGATCGTATTCTAGACGCTCAACTTTCGCTGGGATGCCATCTTTAGTACGTTTGAAGTCAACCAGACGGTAATGGTGTTTATGACCACCACCGATGTGACGTACTGTAATACGACCGTTGTTGTTACGACCACCGTTCTTAGAGTTTTTCTCTAGAAGTGGTGCGTATGGCTTACCCTTGTGCAGGTCAGCGTTAACAACTTTAACGACGTGACGACGACCAGGGGAAGTCGGCTTACATTTAACAATAGCCATTTTTACTACTCCTGTTATTCCGCGCCGCCAACGAAGTCAAGATCTTGACCTTCTTTCAAAGTAACGTAGGCTTTCTTAACGTCTGAACGACGGCCTTCACGCATACCTTGACGTTTGGTCTTACCCTTTAATACAAGAGTATTTACAGACTTAACTTCAACTTCAAATAGCTTTTCTACAGCTGCTTTGATCTCTTTCTTAGTTGCATCTTTAGCTACTTTGAAAACGATAGTGTTCGCTTTCTCAGCTGCCATAGTTGCTTTTTCAGAGATGTGCGGAGCACGTAGAACTTTTAAGATACGCTCTTCAGTGATCATGCTAGCATCTCCTCAACTTGCTTAACTGCATCAGCAGTCATCAGAACCTTGTCGAAAGCGATTAGTGATACTGGATCAACACCAGCAACATCACGTGCATCTACTTTGTATAGGTTACGAGCAGCTAAGAATAGATTTTCATCTACTTCGCCAGTCACAATCAGAACGTCATTTAGCTCAAGCTCTTTAAGCTTAGCTACAAGTTCTTTTGTTTTTGGTGCTTCTACAGAGAAGTTATCAACAACGATTAGACGCTCTTGACGAATCAACTCAGAAAGAATGCTTTTCATAGCACCGCGGTACATTTTCTTGTTAACTTTTTGGCTGTGATCTTGTGGTTTCGCAGCAAAAGTAACACCACCTGTACGCCAGATTGGGCTACGAATTGTACCAGCACGTGCACGGCCAGTACCTTTTTGGCGCCATGGCTTAGCACCGCCGCCTGATACTTCAGAACGAGTCTTTTGAGCACGAGTACCTTGACGAGCACCTGCTGCATACGCAACAACTACTTGGTGTACTAGAGCTTCGTTAAAGTCACGTCCGAAAGTAGTCTCGGAAACAGTTAGTGCATCAGCACCTTTAACCATCAATTCCATTACTTACTCCTAGACGTTATGCTTTAACAGCAGGTTTTACGATCACGTTACCGCCTGTTGAGCCTGGTACTGCACCTTTAATAAGGAGTAGATTGCGCTCAGCGTCAACACGTACGATCTCTAGGTTTTGAGTCGTTACACGCTCAGCACCCATGTGACCTGCCATTTTCTTGCCTTTAAACACGCGGCCTGGAGTTTGACATTGGCCAATTGAACCCGGTGCGCGGTGAGACAAAGAGTTACCGTGAGTCATATCTTGAGTAGAGAAGTTCCAACGCTTGATAGCGCCTTGGAAGCCTTTACCTTTAGATGTACCAGTAACGTCTACTTTTTTAATTTCGTTGAAAAGTTCTACGTTTAGCTCAGCGCCAACTTCAAACTCTTCGCCGTTTTCTAAACGGAATTCCCAAAGACCGCGACCTGCTTCAACACCCGCTTTCGCGAAGTGACCAGCTTCAGGTTTAGTTACACGGTTAGCTTTCTTAGCACCAGTAGTTACTTGGATTGCTGCGTAGCCGTCTGTCTCAAGAGTTTTAACTTGAGAAATACGGTTCGCTTCAACCTCAACAACAGTTACTGGGATAGAAACGCCTTCTTCAGTAAATACGCGGGTCATACCCACTTTACGTCCGACTAGACCAATCATTATTCTTATCTCCCTTAACCTAGGCTGATTTGAACATCAACGCCAGCTGCAAGATCAAGACGCATTAGAGCATCAACAGTTTTATCTGTTGGCTCAACGATGTCGATCAAACGCTTGTGAGTACGAATTTCGTACTGATCACGTGCATCTTTGTTGACGTGTGGAGAGGTAAGAACAGTGAAACGCTCTTTACGAGTAGGAAGTGGAATAGGACCACGAACCTGTGCGCCAGTACGTTTTGCTGTTTCAACGATTTCCGCAGTTGAAGCATCGATTAGCTTGTAATCAAACGCTTTAAGGCGGATACGAATACGTTGGTTCTGCATGAGACAGAGCTCCAATTATTAAAAATTACACAAACAATATCGCCACTCAAGCTCGAAAGAACGAGAGAATGCCGATTGATTTATGTGAAACCGTAGCATCCAAGATTAGGACGCATTGTCAGTTAACTTTTGAAGTAAACACAAGGTTTACTATTTTTATTAACCGCGAACATAAGCTGAGTATACATTACTAGGTAAGACCTACTCCTCAGTGCTCATTGGTTCACAAACCGGCGTTAGCCAGTGCGATGCATTATACAGATCACGTTTTAGTATGCAAGTGGTGTTGGAAAAATAATCGGAATATATTTGTGCAGAGCATTCGAAGAAAAGTTGTGTGACAAAAGTAGAACGACAAGGAACGGGGATGATACTAAGGGAAAGCAAAAAAAAGTGGTGGGAAAGTGGAAAAATAAAAGGGAAGCCGAAGCTTCCCTTTTCTTATGCAGTTCTTCTAATGGAGAGTGTGCAAAAACCTAAATGCTATTAAGCGAAGATTTTAGCTACAACAC
>NZ_JBFRVM010000041.1:0-20944 GCF_041475145.1 Vibrio sp. 10N.222.49.A3 | reverse complement strand
GGGCAGCGTTTGCTGGTCATTTCTACTGCGTTATCGGCTTCTCATGTAGGCTAGCTACACATCGACGCCTTTGTCTTGTATAAATACCCAGCAACTCGCTGCAAAAACCAGCTCGAAAGGTCAACACGCCCTCATAACCCACTCTTTGTAGTGGTTTTTTTTGTGCCTAAATTCCGGCGTCTATACTTAATCGAACGTAATATCCTTAGTGTACGTAAGTAACTAGGTGAACGTTAATAACTAGGCGAACCTAAGCGATGGAGAGACTTTATGTACGGAAGTATTCTGATTACCTTGGCACTATCAACAACGCAACCTTACCCTGAAAAATTTGAGAAACTTTATACCGAAGAAACCGAAATCACTTATGACGACCTCGTGGTCGATGTTCATGGCTACAAAGTTCCCACGAGATCAGCATTTCGAGGTTGGATGCTCCTTAACCACGCCCAAGATCAAGTCAAGGCGATCGGACAGCAACTCAAAGATAACGGCATCACCCAAAGCATGCCTCTGCACTTAGTCTTGTTGCAAGGCACCGACTGGGCAATGAGCAACACCACTCTGTTTACCCTACCCAATAAAAAGCATGTACCAAAAATGATTAATACCCTTAAGTACATTCAACAATATATTGAGCCTGAGATTGGCGTTGTTATTCCTGTGTCTGGAGAAAGAACCGATATCTACAATAAGCAAGCGGGTGGCGCACTGCGAAGTAAACACTTAGAGTTCTGCGCTTTAGACTTAGTGCCTGCTAATGATATTACTCGCGAAAACCTACACGTGAAGCTTAAAAAGATTCATGCAGAATTTGGGCAAAAGAATAACGTTGGACTGGGTTTGTATTCTGGTGTTCGATTCCACATCGATACTTGTGGATTCAGACAGTGGTAAGCACACGAAACGGTCATAAAGACACGAAAAGCAATAGAGTCACTGTGACTCACAAATAGAATTACGAAAAATTAAACTATTGATTTAACACTAAAAATATAACTGGAACGCTAATTGCTATTGATAACAAGTATCATAATTATTAATAGCAATTAGGAATTCAATATGAAGACGATGACTCAACGCTTTCAAACTCTACTTTCTGTTTCAAATTTCAGTTTAGCTATCACCGCCTTGCTAATGCTACTCAGTATTATTGTTGCTTATCCGATGGCCGATTACTTCTCACTACCCATTCAAATTTTCGCACACATCAGCACCATATTAGTGGCCGGGTTACTAAAAATCAGCTACGTAGGCCGCTGTGTTGCACAATACAGCCTTGGGCAAGAAGTACGCTAAATCACACAGCGCTAGCCTTGATACTGGAACCATTAGACAATATCAAGGCTACTGAAAAGATCATACAGTTGGTGGGATTTATAAGGTTTCGGCAAGTAGGCGTTCATACCTGCTTCAAAGCAATTTTTGATGTCCTCTTCTAAGACACTAGCGGTTAAAGCAATAATGGGGAGTGGTGGGGTTTGTTGATCTGTCTCCCACTCTCGAATCACACGAGTCGCCGTTATACCATCCATAACTGGCATCATGCAGTCCATTAGAATGGCATCAAACTGAGCGCCCTGGGTGATGACATCGACCGCCTCTTGGCCATTGCTGGCAATCAAATATTCATAGCCCGCTTGCTCAAGGAAGAAGCTCGCTATCTTCTGATTCATCAGGTTGTCTTCAACAATCAGAATACGTCGATTCAGAGAACGAACTTCTTCATCTTTTACTTCCACCGTCGGTGATTGTACTTCACCGGCATCAAGCGATCGTAGGCTGTTTAAGAAGCGTCTACCCAAAAATGGTAATGTATGGGTCGAGTGAACCGTTTCTGTGATTAGATTGGTTTTAAATAGGTGATGCTGGCACACAATAACGCGAGTCAGCGGATACAACGCCTTTAACGCCTCAAGATCTTTCCTCATAGAGTGATGCAGCGTGTGACAATAAAGTACCAAGTCACTTTCTTTCAGGCTCTCACCAAGATCCGAAATGGATGACACAACATTAGGTCGAACATTTAAGCGCTCGCACTCTTTGACCAATTGATCGAGGTAATTGAAAGAATTCGAAATAATTGTCGCACGGCTTAGGTTATCGAACGTTTGAGCGTGAGCCTCGACCGTGTCTACGTACAAACAAAAGGTGAATGTAGAGCCTCCTCCTTTCACTGAGCGTGCGGTAATATAGCCGCCCATCAAGTCAACAAGCTGCCGACAAATCGCAAGCCCTAGCCCTGTACCGCCGAATTGGCGAGTAATACTGCCATCTTCTTGAGTGAAAGGTTCAAAAATGGACTCTAGCTTCTCTGGCTCAATCCCAATCCCGCTATCAGACACACTGCATTCAAGCTTACCTCGCCCCAAAGACATCGGTGTATAAGCAATATCCGTTGTAATCGTGCCTTTTGAGGTAAATTTAATAGCATTAGACAGCAAATTGGTTAGCACTTGTCGAACACGGTACTCATCGAAAAACAGCTGTGTTGGGGTTTGAGCATCAATGTTGATATCGAGTTCAATGTCTTTACTGATCGCTTTCGACAAAATTACGCTCACAGAGTCGTAAACCGCTTCTCGCAAATCGGCATTATGCGGCGACAACATTAAGTTACCCGACTCTATCTTAGAAAGATCGAGAATGTCATTGAGTAACACCAACAACGAATGTGAAGACGACTCTATATCCTCAAGTACCTCTTGTTGGTTAGCGCTCAGTTGGCTCTGAGATAAAATTTCCGCCATACCGATAATTCCGTTAAGCGGCGTACGTATTTCATGGGACATGTTCGCTAAAAATGCACTCTTGGCCTTGTTAGCCGAAATTGCATCTTCTTTTGCTATTATCAGCTCTTTGTTGTGATGATAGTTACGTTCCATCACTCGATTGAGGGTTTCAGTAAACTCGGCAAGTTCATCGTTACCTTGAATATGAATCACCTTAGGCTTGCCGTAACTATCCGCGCATTCAGACACCCCTTTCAAGATAATCGATAAGTTTCTATTTAAGCGCAAAGATGTCGCGACACCAAGCCATAACAAAGCACCTGAAACAACAAGGATAAGCAATGTCATAACCGCCGTTTGCCTTTTCTGTAGCGCTATATTTTTTGTCAAATCAAACTTTAATTGATCGGTATAAGCACCAACCGCCTTTGAGATCGCCAATTTCTTTCGCTCTAAACTTTCCACATGTTCATATATTTCAGGTGCCGAGAAGTCACCTTTGAGAAGCCGAGAAGTAAATCGGTCTTGAAATTCATCTTGGGAGAACATGTTTAACAGTTTGCTAATTTCCAGCGAGTGGCTGTCTGATCGTAAAAACGTACCTAACAGCTGTTGTTGCCTGTCTAAAGCACCAACATAGCTCAATAAATATTGATCGATCAGCTCTGGAGAACGATACAAGCGGTAACTCAGCCACGCTTCTCGCTGAGTCCAGAACACGTAGTGAGTAAGATTGATAAACATCGCATCTGTTTGGCTGATCTTTTCGTCCACTATATTGGCACGATATTCAGACAGCTCCATTAACACGCCTTTTAACAGGTCAAAGGCTCGTTCTGTTTGCTGTGCGTTGCTGACAGTAATCTGTGATGCGTCGCTGTCAGTACTAGTGGTTACCCGCGCGAGCTTCTTTAACACACTCTTTAACTCAATCAACTGCGGCTCGACAGTCCAACTGTTGTCGAACTGTTGAAGTTGTATTTCGTAATGAGCAAGCCTATCCACTTCCGCTTGCAGCTTTAAAAACAATGGACCTTTCTCTGGGGAGTCTTTAGACAGCACTAACCATTGATAAGCACCACTTGAAACAGCATTAAAAGATTGAAGTGCTTCCACCTTAATTCGCGTTGCTTCAAGGTGATTCATCTTCTTATCGTTCTTGAGCACTTCATTGACTGTAAACCCAAACATGATGAATACAGAAACTGTTGAAAGAAAAATAAGACGCCATCTAATTGACATATTTATCATTTTTATAACGACTCCTTTCCCGATAGTATTTTTACCTAGCCCAATATAAGAATAGGACATTAACAAGAGTTATTGATCAAATTGAATATGAACAAATGACATTATGAGCTAATCATAGGGAATTCACGTCAGTCGTTATCCACATACAGGATTTAAAGAGGAAGGTCTGTTTTAAACAAGTGAAAGGATAAGGTTATGCCTCTAGATGACCGCAAGTCACTGCTCTAGAAACCAATAAACACCAAAGTTAAGTCAAATTTGTGAGATCTAATCGTTTGCGTCACGAACTTTCTGTACTCAAACTCAGCTTATTCAAAGGTCGAACAAGAAAACTCGCTGAATACCTTATCTGTCGTTTACTTTTTAAGTGTAACTAGTGCTAATGATCACATCTTCAATGATCGCAATTCCCTTTATTACACATCATGTTTTGATCTGAGTATTTTTTGGCGAAAATTAAGTGCTACAGACTGTTAAAGTCAATAGCCTTTCTTGACACTAAAACCTTAATTTATGACCAATTAAAAGCCAATTTTCAGATAATTAATCTATGTTTATTTTTCCTAGCAGAATAACTCGTCGTACCTTACAATCCTGCCACATAAAAATTACAAATTACACACAAGGCATATCAAGCAAATTTAAGTGGCGTTAAAGACCACCAAAGCTTAGATAGCTCAACTCCCCCATGCACTCATGGCTACCCTACATTCGCTATGATTGCAGACATTAACGTGAAAGGTCCCGAGTAAAGATGAGTCCCGAAAAGCACCTCCTAGACTGGCAAACTAGTCAAACTATTGCTGAATCAATCGCTCCTACTTTAGGTCAGTTGTACCGCCAAAAAGGCGTTGAAGTTATCCTCTTCGGTAAAACACTGGTTAACGCAACAACTATCGACATCATCAAAGCTCACCGCATCGCAAAACGTTACACAGGTTCTCCGCTTACCGCAGAACAGACTCAACCCATCATTCAACACCTTCTCTCTATGGACTTGTCTCCATGTCGTATCGATGTTGGTCGCCTTGCTCATACATTCTGGCAAGATCGCGAAGACACACACGGGTTGGATGATTTCCTACAAACTGCACTTTTAGAATCGCTTGAAGGCGAGGCGATGACAGAACCTCGCGATGTTGTATTGTACGGTTTTGGTCGTATTGGCCGATTGCTTACTCGTCTATTGATCGAGAAAAGTGGCCCAGGTTACCCACTGCGTTTACGTGCAATTGTTGTTCGTGGCGGCAAAGATGGTGACTTAGAAAAACGTGCAAGCTTGCTACGTCGTGACTCTGTTCATGGCCAATTCAACGGCAGCATTGTTGTAGACCAAGAACGTAAAGCGATCATCGTTAACGGTAACTTCATCCAAGTTATCTACGCAAACAAGCCAGCAGAAGTGGATTACACATCTTACGGTATCGAGAATGCACTTGTGGTTGATAACACCGGTGTGTGGCGTGACGCTGAAGGCCTAAGCCAACACGTTGCGTGTAATGGCGCAAAGAAGGTTCTACTGACTGCGCCAGGCAAAGGTGAAATCAAGAACGTTGTATTTGGTGTAAACCAAAATGACATTCAACCAGAAGACACGATCATCTCTGCTGCAAGCTGTACAACCAACGCGATTACGCCAGTATTAAAAGCGGTTCACGACAAGTTTGGTGTCCTATCAGGTCACATCGAAACGGTTCACTCATTTACCAATGACCAAAACCTAATCGATAACTTCCACTCAGGTGATCGTCGTGGTCGTGCTGCTTCATTGAATATGGTACTGACATCGACTGGTGCTGCTAAAGCGGTATCAAAAGCGATGCCAGAAATGGAAGGTAAGCTAACAGGTAATGCGATTCGCGTACCTACGCCAAACGTTTCAATGGCAGTAGCAAACCTAAACCTTGAGAAAGGCACAAACAAAGAAGAGTTGAACGAATACCTGCGTGAAATGGCGCTATCTTCAACTTTATCTGCACAGATTGATTACACCGACTCAACCGAGATTGTATCTACCGATTTGGTTGGTTCTCGCCACCCAGGTGTGGTTGACGGTGTTGCAACTATCGCGCAAGACAACCGCGCTGTTCTTTACATTTGGTACGACAACGAGTTTGGCTACAGCTGCCAAGTTGTTCACTGTATGGAACAGATGATGGGTGTTCGTTACAAGACATACCCTGAAGTTTAAACGACTTCGATCTTGTAACTAACTCAGCGCAAACGGCTCCACAACATAATAATTATATCTGCGAAGTCTATTATGGGCTTCGCAACCCTTCTTGTTTTACTCCCCCGTATAAACAGGAAGGTTGCCACTTAGATCTGCTCTCTCTATCTGATCTAAGTGGCCTTTTTACATCTGTTACTTTAATTTTGGTCTCTATTACGCCAACTTTGTCTTCCTCGCTCTAACAAAGCTCGACTTCACATCTGTTACAGCTCAACCTCAACGTCTGACTGAATCGTACTCGAACACGCAAGGACATAACCTTGCTCAATCTGTTCTGGCGTCAAAGTCTCTTGGCTGCTTGATTCCACTGAACCTTTGGTTACTTTGCACTTGCAAGAACCACAAATCCCACTGCGACAGGCAATAATAATCGGAACACCAGCTTTCTCTAATGAATCAGCCAATGGTGTACCCGCTTCCGCTTCTACTTCTGCGCCAAATGCAGGAACAAACACCTTAACGGCACCATTTGAATCTGCAGACGCTTCCGCTTGTGACTCTTCTGAAGCTGTGTTGCTATTGACCAATGAATCCGTGTTTGGGTTCGCTGGCGTGAAACTTTCTTGATAGAAATTTTCCATGTTGAATTCTAGTTCTTTCAGGTAGCTTTCTATGTTTTGCATAAAGCCAACTGGGCCGCACAGATAAACAGTTCGGTCTAAAATATCTGGGCTTAGTTTTACTAACCAATTCTTATCTAATCGACCTTTAGGAGCGACTGTTCCTTCACTGTCTTTTAGCAGCAATTTAAGATTGAAGTTGTTGTGCGCCTCATCTAATTGATGCAGTTCTTGAAAGTAAATGGTCTCACGCTTATTGCGTGCCATGTGGACGAAGTCGATCTCAATATCACTGCCTTGAGCCAGCCAATATTTTGCCATCGCCATCACAGGTGTAATACCGCAACCTGCACTCACTAGCGTCACTTTTTTCGTTGCTGTTGGCATGCAATCAATACAGTTAAACGCGCCAGCAGGCTTCAATACTGAAACCTCATCACCTTCATCAAGCTCATCAACAATAAAGTTCGAAACCAAGCCACCTTCCACACGTTTCACCGTGAGCTTCAGGCGATTATCTTCAGGACAAGAAGCCACAGAATAGGCACGATAATCGGTTTTCGTCGGCATATCTAAACCCAGAGTAATGAATTGCCCAGGCTTAAAATTGAAATGTAAGTCTTGTGGAATACTGCCAAGCTCAAAGCTGACCGTATCTGGCGTCTCGTGCCATTTCTTTAAACACACTAAATTGATTGAATCGCTATCCGACCATGCATACATAGTTCACGCACCTTACTGATGATTAAATGACTAAAGATTTAAATCTAAAAAGCCCCGGAGCTGTTTGTTTTATTAAAAACGTCACAACAACGAGGCTTCAGGTTGGCTTAAATTAAGCCGCTAAGATTGTTTTAAGATCTTGTTCTGGCGTTGAAATAGAACGCATATCGAACTCGTCTTGCATAATCTTAAGTAGGTTTTCAGTTAGGAACGCAGGTGCTGTAGGGCCTGTGTAGATACCTTTCACACCTAGAGCGAACAGAGTAAGCAAGATAACGATCGCTTTTTGCTCGAACCAAGATAGAACCAGCGTTAACGGAAGTTCGTTGATACCACAATCAAACTCTTGAGACAGTGCGATAGCAAGCTGAATCGCAGAGTAAGCATCGTTACATTGGCCAACATCTAACAGACGTGGGATACCGTTAATGTCGCCGAATTGGTTTTTGTTGAAACGGAATTTACCACATGCCAATGTCAGGATTACTGAATCTTCTGGCGCTTGAGCTGTGAAGTCTGTGTAGTAGCTACGTTCAGATTTGTCACCGTCACAACCACCGACTAGGAAGAAGTGTTTAATGTTGCCTTCTTTTACTTGCTCAACAACCGCAGGTGCCGCTTCCATCAGTGCGTTACGACCAAAACCGACAGTGATCATTTGCTCGATCTCGTCGTGTTTGAAACCTTCTTGCGCTAGTGCACAATCAATTACTGCGCTGAAATCGTCGCCTTCAAGGTGATCAACACCCGGCCAGCCCACGATGCTGCGTGTAAATAGACGGTCTGCGTAAGAACCTACATCAGGGTTAAGCAGGCAGTTAGACGTCATTACAATTGCGCCAGGGAAGTTAGCGAATTCTTTTTGCTGGTTCTGCCAAGCGCTGCCGTAGTTACCCGCAAGGTGTGGGTACTTGTTTAGCTCTGGGTAACCGTGTGCTGGTAGCATCTCACCGTTAGTGTAAACGTTGATGCCCTTGCCTTCAGTTTGTTGAAGAATCTTTTCTAGATCATGTAAGTCGTGACCAGAAACAAGAATACAGTGACCTTTCTTAGTTTTCACGTTCACGGTTGTTGGTTGAGGGTGACCAAAGGTATCTGTCTCGCCTTTGTCTAGCATTTCCATTACTTTGTAGTTCATCAAGCCAATCTGCATTGATGTATCAAGTAACTGTTTTAGATCGGATGGATCTGTACCTAGGAACGCCATGATTTCATGGTATTCAGCAAAAATAGCGTCATCAGTTTGACCAAGAACACGAGCGTGCTCCATGTAGGCTGCCGCACCTTTTAAGCCGTATAGGCAAAGAAGACGAAGACCAATCACATCTTCGTGTTGAGAATCGTGACCACGGTTTACAGCAGCTTGAGGCGCAAGTGCCAATAGCTCTGAAGAATCTGTTGGAAGATCGAACTGTGCTGCTGCAGAAAGCTCTGGAATTTCAAAACCAATCAATGTTGCTGCTGCACGAACTTTTTGCTCTAAACGCTGCTTGAATTCATGAGACTGTTGTGCGAATTCGATAATACGAGCAGGGTCGAAGTTAACGTTAGTCAGTGTTGCGAAGAACGCTTTTGGCGCCCACTCATCAACTTCTGTATCAATAACATCGCAAGCGCGACCTAAGCTTGCCCAAAAAGAAACGCCTTGAAGAGAATGCACCAACACGTCTTGAAGGTCGGATACTTCCGAGGTTTTTCCACACATGCCTTGTGCGAAAGAACAGCCTTTTACGGTTGGGGTTTGAATTGTTTGTTCACATTGAATACAGAACATATAAGGGGCTCCAGTAATTTTTTATTAGCTGTAAGTACTTTGCTTACAGTGACTTATTCCAACCCCTATAGAGCATCAAGCGTGCCAACTTTTAAGTTATTGATTTTATGGAACTTACTGTTATTCCATAATTTTAGTGCGTGATTATGACTACATATAAACTCTCAATCCACACACACCTGTGTCATAGTGACTCTCTGATATTTATTAACGGTGTTCATGTTTCGTTCAGAATGGAAGCGATATAGTAACAACATAGAGAAAAGAGGAATGAATATGAAAAATATATTAGTTACGATTGTTGCGTTGTTTACTGGCCTATTGGCGTTATTCACGAGCTTGATTCTTGCTATTCCTTTAGCTATTGCAGCTTTAATCACTGGCAAGCGCATTCAGAATCAAATGAAAAAACAGGGTTTCGCAGCTCACATGAACACGCGTCAGTCATCAACCAGTGATGCCGGTGTTATTGAAGGTGAATACGAAGACCTTTCAAGCAGAAAGTAATCTAAACTTCAGTTTCAGACATAGTAAAAGAACAACAGAGACAACATCAAAAAATGCATAGAAATACCATTCTAACGCTGCTCGCCTTAACGACTTTAAGTCTCGTTGGTTGTTCCAACGAGACATCGATACCTGCTTACGAAACATCTCCAAACTTGCCTGAATATCAGCAAGACAGCTTTGATGCCTACGTCAATGAAACTCAAGATTGGTTATTGAAAAACCGTGTATTCATGACCAAAGACAAGCAGCTAGAGATTCAACTCAATTCACCTACCGAATATCAACCTGCGAAACCTAACGGTAAGGCAGTTTTATTGGTTCATGGGTTAGGTGATTCACCCTACTCGTTTAAAGACATCGCAACGCACTTAGCAGAACAAGGCTACCTAGTGAGAACGGTATTACTACCGGGCCACGGCAGTCGTGTTGGTGACTTAATGCAGCCAAACTTAGAAGATTGGCAGGGCGTGGTGGCTCATCATACGAAGTTACTTGAGCAAGAGTATGATTCTGTGTGGCTTGGCGGTTATTCGACAGGCGCAAACCTCGTGACTTCACAGGCGATGAACGATCCTAAGGTGTCAGGGCTACTGCTGTTCTCTCCTGCGTTTCAACCAAGCTCTTCTGCAGTTCAATATGCGGAGCTAGCAAGCTATTTTGTCACTTGGGCGGATCAAGATCCTGAAGACAATGTACTTCGCTATAACTCACTGCCAATGAATGGTGCTTCGGTTTACTACCAAACCTCAGAAGTGGTTCGTGAGGGCCTGCAAGACAAACACTTTGATAAGCCCGTGTTTATTATGATGAGTGAAGGCGACAGTGTCATTGATACCCACTTCGTTCAGCAGGCATTTACGGAATCCATGCCCAACCCAAACAATGTCTTGGTTTGGCAAGGAGAAACCACACTGGATGATCCTCGCACTGTTCAATACAGCATGAAGCTCCCAGAGCTACGTATTTCGAACGGTTCTCATATGGGTTTACTGTTCTCGCCAAGCAACCCTTACTACGGGATCAATGGTAGCGAGAAGATCTGCTCCAATGGTCAAGAGGAAGGTTTTGAAGCACAGTGCAACGCGACAAGTGAAGTGTGGTACTCAGCATGGGGATATCGTGAAGAAGGTAAAAACCATGCGCGTTTGACCTACAACCCGTACTTTTCAGATTCCATGGAAAAACTCGATGCGGTACTGAATTCGGAAGGCTAACAAGCTCAAGTCTGTCGAAGCCAATCCATAGAGGTCAAAAAGGCTCACTAGATAACGTCTAGTGAGCCTTTTTAATAGATATCGTTTCTTTCCAGTATATGGACTATCGCTATATCGTCCACACCACACGCACAGCAAGCAGGATTAAAACCACGCCAGACAATCGATCGATCAACTGCGCTTTTGCTCGAATGCGCTCTACGATCAATGGGCTAGAGAGCACCAGAGTAATAAAGGTATACCAAAGGCCATCAACAATCAGTGGCGTTGAGACAATAATCACTTGATTGCTCAGTTCATTACCTAACGCCACAAATTGGCTAAATAGAGCGATAAAGAACAGCGCGATCTTAGGGCTCAAGATTGAGATCAAGAAAGCTTCGCGAGCAGACTGCATGTAGCTCATCTGTTCACCCGCTTCCAATTTCGCGGCAACACCACCTTTCGAACGCAACGCGTTTACACCGAGATAGAGCAGATACGCTGCACCCGCTAAACTGATCCCTTTGAACAACATTGGTGATTGCTCAAGCACAACGGCTAAACCGACAATGGTTGCGAACGCGTAAATACCGATGCCCGCAGCGTGTGACCAAGCTGCGATAAGTCCGTTCATACGGCCACCAGCCAAACTGTGCTTAGCGATCATCGCCAAGCTTGGGCCCGGAGACATTGCACCCAACAAGCAAATCGCTAATAAAGAAAACCAAATTGTTACTGTCATCATTCCATTCCTAGTAAAACAAAGCGTTCCAGCTGAACACTCTACAATTAATACTCAATACTTAGCGCTTACAATATGCCGCAGCAGGTATTATTTTAAATCAAATATTATCATTACCAGTATGATTTGAAATCATACTGATATTGTAACTCGACTTTTGAATGGCTTTAAACGCTTTCTCTCGCGCCCATTTATGGGCAGAGTCGTTGTCATACTTAGGATGCCACATCAGCCAATAGGTATGCATCTCTGTCTCAAACGGCAGCGAAAAGTAAGCGACATCGAGATGTCGACCCAAGTTGTAAGCAATATGCTCCGGCACAATCATCAAATAGTCGCCTTGCATTAACACGTTTCCCGCCGATGAAAAGAACGGTACCTGCAACGCGATTCTGCGTTTATGCCCCTGTTTCTTTAACGCAATATCCGAATAACTGTCTTTATCTCCCCCACCCGTGACTTTGATATGTGAGTAACTCACGATGTCTTCCGAGCTTATGGCTGATTGCTTAGCCAACGGATGAGAGGCTCTCATCAAACACACGGACTTATCTTCTCCAAGCTTGATACTTGAGACATGATCCGGCTTTTTGGGGAACATACTCGACGCCAAGTGAATACCTGATTCATTGAGCGTTTCAAGGAAGTTAGGCTGCCATAGACGATAAGCCAAGTTGATATGGGGCGCGTCCTTCGACACCTCGGACACAATAATGGGCAAGATATACTGAGCAACATAATCACTCGAAGCCAACACCAATTCACCTTGCCAATCTTGTGGATCAAATGGCTTGTCATCTAAGAGGTGGTCAAACTCGCCCAGCAAGTCATCGAGCTTGCCTTTAAGCAACAAAGCACGGTTGGTTGGAACCAGTTTGTTCCCATCGCGAACCAGAAGAGGATCACCACATAGATCTCTAAGCTGAGCCAGTTGACGGCTCACAGCCGACTGCGTGATGTGCAGACGCTGAGCTGTTCGACTGACATGGCACTCTTCAAGAAGCACATGCAGCGACCGCAGTAAATTTAAATTGATATTACCTAACATCAGCAACCTTAGAGCGAATAAAAATAGAGTGAGTAACAATAAGTTGAGTAAGTACGGACAAATGACGACACGGTGAAGGTAAGCAGTATTAACTCAAGACATATTAAAAGACGAAGTTTGCTTGTTGAAGAATTCAGTTAAGACAGTATGAGTCATAAGATGTCGAAGTTCAGGATAGCCTTGCAGCTGGTCGCGAATTTGGTTCAAACGCTCCATGCTTTCAACTTCAACATAAAGCATCATGTCGGTCTCACCGCTGATAGAGTGACACCACTGCACACCATCAATAGCGTAGATATTTTTAGCGTAAGACTCACAATTATGGTTACTGCTCGACATGTCAAACTTCAAAGAGATATAAGCGCCAACGTTCTTCGGTAAATCAGGCTCGGTCACCTGTGCACTAGATCCTGTAATGATCTTATCGTTTTCCAGCTTCTTGATTCTGGCGTTCACTGCAGAGCGAGACAGGCTGACATCTCTGGCGATATCGCTCACTGAGCATCGAGCGTTAGTTTTTAGAATATCTAAAATTTGGCGATCAAATTTATCCATGCTTCTGATTCTTTCCATTTATTGTTCTATTTATAACGCCTAATTTGACACAACTTTCCTACTTATAACAGCCATTATGACCGCCGACACTTTCACGCTTAATCAAATTAATACCGTTAAATTGACGGTGTCTTAAGACGTTTCGCTAGCTGTATTATTGATGTCGACAATGTATGCTTTCAATCTCAGCCTCACAAGACTGCACCATAAAATCGATATCAAAGCCAATAGCAAGGACAGCGAATGACACAACTCAAACAAGAAATCACGCTTATTTCAGGAATCGGACAACTCTCGACGACCTTGCTAGGCACTGGATTATTTATGATCCCTGCCATCGCAGCAGGCATTGCAGGGCAGTTGTCACTACTCGCGTGGTTAATCCTGTTTATCGCTATTTGCCCGATTGCACTAACCTTTGCCGCACTAGGAAAACGCTACCCCAATGCAGGTGGCACGGCCTATTTTGTGCGTCAGGCATTCAGTGAGCGATTAGAAACCAGCGTGGCTTGGTTGTTTGTGAGTGTTATTCCTGTGGGTATTCCGGCTGCGATTGCATTGGCTGGAGGTTTTGCTCAACAGTTGTTACCCGCACCTCTCGACACCCCACTGGGTGCTCAATCCTTTACCGTCGCCCTACTTATTGCCGTCAATTTGATGGGCAGTAAGTCTTCTGGCCGCTTACAAACGGTGATCGCCTTGTCGATTTTTGCCTTGGTTAGCGCCTTTGTTTGGAAAGCCGACATCACAGCAGCTGACATCGCAGTTCCGACCATGACGTCCGATTCGATGTGGTCGATTGGCGCAGCCTTAGCGGTGATGTTTTGGTGCTTTGTAGGAATCGAAGCCTTTGCTCACATGGGAGAAGAATTTAAAAATCCACAGCGTGACTTTCCCATCGCAATCATTGCAGGGTGTTTCGTTGCGGGCATAGTGTACTGGGCTTGCTCGGTGGTTATTATCAAGCTAGGCGCTTATGGTTCACCTGAATTTGATGCTGCATCCATCCCGTGGGTAACAGAACAACTGTTTGGTAATGGCTTTAAAACCGTCATCAGTGTACTTGGCTTCTTTGCTTGTTTTGCTAGCCTAAACCTTTACACCCAAAGCTTGTCTCGCATGATATGGGCTCAAGCTCGCCAACACACTCCGACCAATAAAATGGCGCAGCTCAACAGCCGTGGCGTACCACTTTATCCAACCTTAGCAATCGGCTTTATTGCGCTTATTTCGTGTGTAATCGGCGAGCTGTCTAATCTCGATCTCGAATTCTTTCTTAAACTCGCCAACGGTATTTTCGTTCTGGTTTATCTGCTTGCAATGTTAGCGGCCTGCCGATTACTGACTGGCGCATCTAGATACACCGCCATGCTCTCACTGGTCATCTGTACCTTGGTGTTTATCTGTTTAAGCTGGTCGATGCTCTATGCCGCCACTATTTTTGTGACATTGTCACTCCCTTGGCGTAAATGGCTAGGTAAAAGTAAACCCACCGTTTCTGTCGACAAGCTATAACTCGATTAATGATGAATCGACAAATTGTAAGCAAGCCCAACCAATATTACTGATAAAAAAGCCGAGCGATCTGTTTGATCTTCGGCTTTATGTCAGCCAGTCGGATATTACCAAACCCCAGCACTGCACCACTCCAATCACGAGCATCACTTGATCCATATTCATAAAAGTCAAAAGGACGAATGATGATATTTTCAAACTCTGCTCTACGGCTCCACTCATGTTCAGATATCCCTTGATACCACTTCACTGTCACATGTAGCCCTGCAGCCTGACTGATCACTTCAAGATCGCCATGAAACTCACTTTTAATCGCTTCTATCATCGCTTCATGCTTGAGTTTGTATGAACGACGCATCTTTCTAATATGGCGCAATAAATCGCCTTCACGTACAAAGTCCGCCAGCGCTTCTTGTGTATGTGAGGCCGTGTCTCCAGTGAGCGCATCTTTAATCTCAAGACACTTCGCCACCAGACTTTCTGGCACCACCAAATAACCTAGTCGCAAGCCATTGAACATCACCTTACTCAGGGATCCGACATAGATGATGCGATCATCGAACCCTAACTTTCCCGCTAACCCTTGCATGCTGGTATAAGGGCGATGAGCAAACTGAAACTCACTGTCGTAATCATCCTCAATGATCCATGACTGATGTTGATTGGCCCAATCGATCAGTTTAAGTCGTTGCTCGGTATTTAAGGTCGTGCCCATTGGGTATTGGTTACTCGGCGTGACATACAGAGCCTTGCCGTTACTGGACAGCACTTTTTCAATATCTAATCCAACCTTTTCACGCACACTCACACCGTCTAGCTCTAGCCTCAACAGATCGATGATTTTATGCACTTGTCGATAGCCGGGCTCTTCCACAAGGATTTTGTCCCCCATCGCTAACGTCGCCATCAAACCAATTGAGATGGCTTGCTGCGCACCTGCGGTGATGATGATTCTATCGGCACTGCAGTGAACCGAGCGACTACTCGCAAGATACCCGCTCAATGCTTCCCTCAAGGCCAAGCTTCCCTGAACCTCTTGATTACCCGCAATGTTCTGACGTGTAGAGTGACGTTGCAGCAATCTCTGCCATTTCGCAAAAGGGAACGCATCTAAGTCAGGGACTCCGGGGGCAAAGCTGCGGTTAATGTCGTTAGGTGTCGCTATGTTTGCACTCGACTTACTTATTACGTGCTTAACCTGTGTACCCTGAACACTGTTTGCCTGAGACAAACTTAAGAAGTGTTCTGGTTGTTCAACTGACACGTAAAAGCCTGAACCTTGCTTACTCTCGATATAGCCTTCAGTAACCAGTTGTTCATACGCGTAAATCACCGTATTTCGACTTACTGACAATTCCACAGCCAACTTACGTGTTGAAGGTAACTTACTGCCCTTGCTCCATAAATCTTGAACGATCTTCTCTCTGATCGCGTGGAACAAGGCGGTTTGACGTGTGTCATGTTGCTCGTCTAACTGTAGGTCACCGATATCAATAGGCTGCATAACTGGATCCAAATAGTGTTTAAAAGTGGCTCTATTTAAGAGACCAGTTAATCGCTACATTAATCAAAAGGCAATGATTAAGGAGCGATTATGTTATCTAACACGAAAAGAACCACGATTAAAAAAGGGGCTCACAAAGCCGTATTTGAACAAGAGAAACTTCATCAAATCATAGATGAGAGCTTAATCGCACACATTGCATTGCAGGGCGAACAAGGGCCAATGGTTATCCCGATGCTTGCGTGGCGAGTGGATGATATGGTCTACATCCATGGTGCTAAAAACAGCCGCTTGTTGAAAGGCTTAAAAAAAGGAGAGCCAACCTGTTTAACGTTCACTTTGTTCGATGGTTGGGTGTTAGCTCGTTCGGCATTTCACCACAGTGCGCATTATCGTTCTGCAGTGGTGTTGGGGTCATTTTCAGTCATCGATGACAACCAAGAAAAAGATCGCTTATTGAACATCTTCATTGAGCAAATCGCGCCGGGAAGAACCGACGAAGTCAGGCTCAGTAATGAGAAAGAGCTCACCGCCACCGAGCTATTGGCGATCCCTTTAACAGAAGCATCCGTGAAGATTGGTAAACATGGTGTGAATGATGATAAAGCTGATATGGATATCCCGGTATGGGCTGGCGTATTACCTTATCGAACGGTCGTTGGGCCATTAGAAACCGTTCCAGAGCAAGAAGGCATCATTGAAACACCAGATTACCAACAAGCCTATGGTGAGCGCTGGTATCAGAATTGATACGCAAAGATGGTCAACTTAATAAAATTGCATACAATCTGAGCTACAAAAGATTCAACATAGCAAAAGAATGTAGTCAGACGATGAGAACGAATAAGGATATTCTACCATTTGAAGGCTTGCTCAATGGCATTGGGCAAGTCTATTTCACTCCGTCGGTCATGACGTCGTTTCTGCTATTGTTTGCCATTTCTATTGAGTCACTTGCGCTGGCTTTTCTTACCTTGTTTGGCGCCAGTTGCAGCTACGGATTTGCCTTACTGACCAATAAACCGTCTCATGATATTGAGAATGGCATGTATGCGTTAAATGGCGCACTGATTGCTTTGTTCATCGGGAATTTTTTTGAAGTAAATGGGTGGCTGATTATAGTAGTAGCCCTCGGCTCGCTGATAACCGTACCCATCGCCAAGATCGTGTTTAGCTTTAAGAAGTATCACGGTTACACAAGTGCCTTTATCCTCACCTCTTGGCTGATTTATGCTATCCAATCAACCTTGGGGCTATCGGCGTTTTCGGCACCTGACTCCGCACTGAGGCCACTAATCAGTCTTGAGGTAGGCTCGTGGTTCAGCTTACCAACAGCGGTGCTCCCGTTATTGAAAGGGATCAGCCAAGTCAGCTTCATCGAAAATGCGTTGTCGGGGCTCGTTATCTTAATCGCCATCGCACTTAACAACCTAAAGCATGCCATTTGGGTTGTGCTAGCAGTAATAATTAGCACCATTTTTAGTAAGATGATCGGTGCTTCTAACGAATTGGTTGCCCAAGGTCTTTACGGGTACAACGCCATTCTTGCCACTCTAGCACTGGTGCTCTATCCGCGAATCCCTTGGCCGTTAATCCTATTAGGCATGCTGTTGAGCTGTCTCATCACACTTGGTTTTCATGAACGGTCACTGCTACCACTGACCGCGCCTTTTGTCCTTAGCACTTGGATAATCGTTTACCTATCCACTCATTTTAAAAAGCTAGATGAAGACTAATGACGATCAGTATTGACTATCAAAACGCTCAATATACTGCTTAGGCGTCAAACCTCGATGTTTCTTAAACATCCGATTAAAGCTCGCGACGTTGGTATAACCTAACCTCTTCGAGACCTCTTCCACTGGCACTGAATACATCAGTAGCTCTACCGCCACGTTGCTTAACGCATACCCCATAATGGTAGAAAAATTGATGCCCGATTTATGCAAACGACGTTGAAACTGCTGCTCAGAGAGCCCTAATAAACTGGAAACCTTGTGAAGGGTTGGTAAACCAAAGTGGCGACTGTAGTTGATCATCTCATAGGTGACCTTATGTTCATCACCAGCATCTGGCATGTTTAGATAGTTATCCAAGTCATGAAAGTTCATCGCCAGATTTGCTTTACTGTTCGATAGTGATTGATTGATGGATAACCTCGATTCACTCGGGATCCAAACCTCTGTGCGAGGCTGTCCCCATTGAATCGTACAGCCGAAATATTCATGGTAGAGGTCAACATTCTCTCGACGACCTGCTATTGAAACCGCAACGGGTTTAAAGTCATCACCCAAATATCGACGTAAAATCTTCATAATGAAAACCGCGACTCTTATTGAGTCATGCACTTTACCCGTTTCTGAGTAAGCAGGATTGTCGTAGCACCATTTAATCATTGTCCCTACCTGTGCACCGTATAAGAACGCACCAGACTGTAAACAGTGCAGGCCAATGTTCACTCGACGGATCGTAGAAGCAAGATCATGTCCAGAAAAAAACCAGTTGGTTAACGGGCCTAATTTTTCAATATCCACTCGGTCAGACAGTTTCAGAATAATATCTGGATCATTAGTTTGCTGTTCAAGAAACCCATACCATTTATCGACTTCATTGACCGGAATAAGATTCATTGAGTTAGTAAATACAGACTTCGGAATACCTAAACGCTCCGTATTAACCACAGGGTTTGTGACAGCGTGTTGATAAATACCCAAAATCCCTAACGCTCTTAAGAAGTTACAATTGTTCATTCGTCGCTAACCCTTAGAAAGGAGATCATAGATCAAATCATATAATTGCCATTATCGAAGTAATTAGTAAATTTACAACCTGTAAATCCAACTTCCATCACACTCCGCGTTCAAATTTTACTTAGGGTTGATCAATGAGTTTACTAAGTGTCCCATTTGTTGGAACAGGCGCAGACACCGCATTACACGTCGTAGCTGGCGTTGTGTTGGTCGCAACAATCGCAGCTGCATGTTACGGCTTTTGGCGTGTTCATGAATTACCAATCAATAAAGCCCACAGTAAAGAGCATCACCAGCTCGGTTTAATCACAGCTTTAACTTGGATTGGCTTCATATGGCACTGGGTATGGGTACTTGCCGTCATTTTAGCGTTTGTTGATATGGAAAAAGCCATCATAAACCTGAGAGACACATGGAAAGCACCTGCGGAACCAACAGAACAACAAGTTAAAAATGATCAAGATGGGGAGAGCCAAACATGTTAGAAGGCTTAGCTCTGTGGGCACTGTTCATCTATCTACTTAGGCTTATTGGTATGCCATGGAATAAGGGCACCAAAGCATTTTCTTATCTAGGTGGTACATCATGGTTATTGTTTGTTTGGGTTGGACTCATTAACTACACTCCGATGGATCTCTCTGGAGGTTCAGTCGTTCAATCACCACACATTCAGCTACGTCCAGATTCAACCAATGTGTCAGGCAAAACAACCAAGGTTCACATTAGACCGAACCAAGACGTGATTGAAGGTCAGCTCATTTACGAAATTGATGACACCAAATATGTTATTGCGAGAGATAAGGCTAGCGTGCAACTTGAATCGGCGAACGTTGCTTTAGATACCGCTCGCCAAGAAGTGAGCATCGCTAAAGTAAGCTATCAGTCAGCGCTTGAAGATATCAAAGCCTCTGTCGCTCAGATAGAATCAGCAAAAACAGATCTTGTTCTGCAATCTAAAACACTTGACCGTTACCAAAAGCAAAACAAAGTGGTAGAACATACGATTACTGAGACTGACATCGACCAACAAACGGCAAAGGTAGACTTGGCAACGTATAACGTCACCACGTTGGAATCTCAACTGAGTAAGAAAGAAGTTGATGCTGAGAACGCGAAGTTAAACATCCACAAGGCAGAAACCAACGTCAGTAAGAAACAAACTGAGGTAGATTCGGCAAAAGCAACATTGGCTCAAGCTCAATGGGATTTGAACAGCACCAAAGTAACAGCACCGACTGACGGCTTTGTAACTAACTTCATTCTTCGTGAAGGACAACGAGTATCAATGATGCCTCGTATCCAAATGTACACTGAAGAAAAATACGTGTTAATGCGAGTGAATCACCAAGCTATTCGTAACGTAAAAGTGGGCCAGCCTGCTGAGTTTGCAACGGCGGTATACCCAGGCAAGATATTCTCCGCAACCGTAGAAGGCATTGTTGAAGCGACGGGTGAAGCACAAGCTAGCCTGTTAGGTATTGATGAACAAGTTCGTGTCACCACAGGTAGAAACCTTCAGAACAAGCACCACTTTGTCCGCTTAAAAATTGACGAGGCGGAAGGTTACGATATTCCAGTCGGCTCTGTAGGGTTAGCTTGGGTAAGCGGTGAGAAGCCTATCAGCTTTATGGCGTTCCTAGACGTAATACGCGGGATCATCATTAGAATGAAGTCCCAGTTATATTTCTTCTACTCGATCTAATACTTGTTTTAGATAAAACGATACAAAACCCGTGAGATCTGAGATCGCACGGGCTTTTTATCTATTTTACCGTTAGTTGCAGACAGAGCAGCAAAGTTGCAGACAGAGCAGCAAAAATCAAAAAACTAAGCAGTATTCAGTATTCAGTA